>CAXBKI010000007.1:0-18053 GCA_963975955.1 uncultured Devosia sp. | reverse complement strand
TGCCACATTGTAGGTCGTTGTCGTGCCAAGTGGATTGTGTTGCGAACCAGGGAAAGCGGCGTCCACGGAATCGACATCGAAAAAGGCGTTGACCTGGATGATGGCGTCAAGCTGGTGCACGTCGCCAGCGACAGCGATGACCGAGCTGGTCAATCCCGCATTGACCACCAGCGCCTCGTTGACCAGCAGATTGCCGCCTGCCTTGAGCGTTACGAGATCGGCGACATCGTCGCCGGCAAACGTCACATGCTCGACAGGTTCAGTCGCTGCAGCGTCTTCCTCGTCATTGTCCTGCTGAAGCGAGCTGTTCCAAGGCGCCGGCAATGTATCGGCAAGCTCGGGTATCTGGTCGACAACCGCGCCGTTGACATAGTGTTCAGCAAGGCCATCGGTGACGTTGATGCTGGTATCTGCCGTGGCGGGCGCGTTGGCCATGCTGCCGGCGGCTTGGGCGACGGCCTCGATGAGGATCGGCACGTCGCCAATACTGTTCAACGTCGCCACGTCGGAGACAAAGCCGGTCACCTGCGTTGCCGCCGCGTGCATGCGCGGGATGGCGTCGTCCGCACCGGAATGGAATTCCAGCGGGCCGTCATAAGTGCCCAGATTGACGAAGTCGTTGTCCGATAGAACAATGGTCTGAGCAATAACCGCAATCACCGAACCGGGTTCGGGGCCGACATAAAGATGATGCGACGAGTGATGCGAACTCGCGGCAGGGTGGCCTTGCTTGTGGGGCAGGGACCAGTGCGGGATGTCGGAAGACACCAAGGGGGACAGATCTGAAATCTCGAGGGGAGCATCGCCATGGAGGAGCCAGGTTGGTGGCGCATAGCTGACGCCGGGAGCGTAACTGCCAAGACTGAATTTCTGGTCGATATCCGCTGAATGCTGGTCCAGCGAGGGAGCGTGTACCCTGAGCGCGCGGACTGCTTCGGCCTCCTCATAGGCCAGACGCAAGCGCATATCGTCCACGGAAATCTGGAAGTACCCCAGGAAGTGGGCAACGATCTCGGTCGTGGTGTCGCTGGGAAAAAACACGGTTCTATCTCGAGGCTCAGCGGTTGCCGTCGGCGGTTTCGCTCATGTTCAAAGGCGTGGTCTGCGCAGTGGCCTGCGCAGACCGGTTTTGCATGGGATATTCTGGAGGCAGAGCTTTATGCGTCGTCGTCGCCGGCGTCGTTGCCCATCCAGTTGCTGCCGCCGACCACCGTTGCATCAACGGCGTTCTGCTGCAGGTTGGCGCCAAGCACGACATCCATGTTGAAGGCATGGCCGCTGACAGCGGCACTGCCGTCCACCAGATTGCTTGTGGAAGCGTCATCGCCGCCGCCAGAGCCAAGACCGTTGCCATTGGCCTGCAGATTGTCGCCGGCGGTTGCGTAGGCGTCAAAATAGGCGCCGCCATTGTTCTGCTGGACGTTGGACAGGCTGTCGTTGTCGATGATGTCGGCAACCTGGTTGATGGCAAAGCCGGTATCACCGCCACCGCCCGTGAAGGCGCCGTTGAACACGTTCTCGAAGTTCACGTCATCGCCGGGATTGAACTCGAGCGAGCCGCTGTTGATGAACAGGTTGTCCATCGTGGCGGTGCCGACATCCAGATCAGCGAAGTCGTCGTCACTGTTGAACGAGTCGGTTGCATCGTCATCCGAGCTGTTCAGCGAGTCGCTGATGGCAACGTTGATCTGAGCGTCAAGGTTGGTCGAGTTGTCATTCTGCGAATTGGTCAGCGAGTTGTCATGAGTCGAGTTGTCGTTGTTGGAATCGTTGACAGACTTGTTGTTGGCGACGTCTTCGACATCGACGTCCAGGTCAACGTCGGTGGAGTTGTCGTTGAAGGCGTTGTCGATCGACTTGTCGTTGCCAACGTCCTCAATATCGAGGTCGATGTCGGTCGAGTTGTCATTTCCGGAGTCGTTGACCGAGCTGTCATTGCCGGAGTCCGCTATCGCGAAATTGGTTGATTGATCGCGATTGTCATTGAAGCTGTCGGCTACAGCCAGGTCGATCGAGTTGTCGTTGTTGGAGTCATTGGTCGACTTGTCGTTGGCGACATCATCGATGTCGAGATCAAGATCGGTCGAGTTGTCGTTGTTGGAGTCGTTTGTCGACTTGTCATTGGCAACGTCATCGAGGTCGAGATCAAGATCGGTCGAATTGTCGTTGTTGGAATCAGTGGTCGACTTGTCATTCGCCACATCTTCGACATCGAAGGCGGTCGAGTTGTCGTTAAAGGAATTCGAATTGTTGTTGAAGTCGTTCGCCATAGCGTCTCTCCTGTTTGAAAGGAGCAGAAAGGCCAGAACCTCTATTCATCTTTAACAAGGCCATGTGGCGCTTCTGCTATCCAAAGCGATGTACGAGATACAATTCAGAAATCAGATGTGTAGGCAGGCCGGTACGCAAAACAACTACAGGTTGCCTATTCCGATCCTTGATAAATCATCGCCATTCGTGCTGTTCATCAGCAAGAACACGTCGATACTGAATTTTGTTTTTGCGACGGTATAGTTGGAAATTTGGCTCGGATTGAACGACTTAATGCTAATCATTTGGGACTAGATGGCAGATTTTTGTAGTGATCTCGTCCGTTTCCTCGTTGGAACGCGGTTTTATCTGGATTCCCAGGAAAGGGGGGAGCTTGGATGCTGTCGTCGGGTTAAGCCTTCTGATCTAGATCAGGCGCGCTTTGCCACGTGACTTCATCGATTGAATTACTTCCGCCCCGGTTCGAATCACGATCGAGTCACGCTCACTGTGTTAACCTCCTGTCAACCAAAACAAGTTGTCGGCCCGTAGAGGTGTTATCTTGGGATGCGGGCTGCTGCTCTTGGAGAGCCAACTCCAAGTCGCCTGTTGAGTGAGGGAGCAATGAGAGTGATAAAAATCTCAGACAGCGAGGCTGTTGCAGCTGACAAAGCCACGGCCAAAATAACTAGCGACGCAAATCATCGGATTGTCTTTCTGGCCGCGAGGCATGCGCTGTATCAGTGCCTGACCCAGGCGGCACAATATTTCTCATGTTTTGACATTGTTCTGCTCGATCAGCTTCCTTCGTCGGCTAGTCCCGATGAAAGTGTGAGCCTGGTACTTTTAGGGGGGCGGGAGGAGTTTGCGTCAAGCAGCCATATCGATCAATGTCGCAAGTGCTTTCCGCGCGCCGCGATCGGTCTCATGGTGGACGGGCCCTCCGCAAGTATCGACAACGACTTGATCGAGCAACGCCTGATCCGAGGTGTCCTGCCTTTGTCACTGCCGCTCGATGTGTGGCTGGCAGTCGTATCGCTGCTGGTTTCAGGTGGTGAATATCTGATGCCAGGCATTGTTGGTGCCTCTGCGTTGCCGTCGGCATCTCGCCACAGGCAGGGATCGACAGACCTGCATCATCGAAGCGGGTGGCATGAGCCGGAGCAGCCGGGGGCCGGCTCGGTTGCCGGCATGCATGACGACGTGCCTCTGCCATCCTATGCGCTGCGCAGCCAGGAGGATGAGGAGGCAGACGGCATTGCTGCGCTCACAGCGCGCGAGCGGGAAATTCTGCAGCTGGTGTCTCAAGGGTGTCAGAACAAGATCATTGCTGATCGGATGGCGCTCTCCGAACACACGGTCAAGGCGCATGTCCACAATCTGATCGCCAAATTGCGCGTTACCAACCGCACACAAGCGGCTGCCTTCCTGCATGACCGGCAGGTCGCGCGTGGGCTGGGTGGGGTGCGGTCGTCGACCAGCGTTGCGGCGCTGCCCGGGCGGTGAAAAATGGCTCGAATCAATCAGGTCCTGCAGTTGGTGGGGCAGCTCAATTATGTGTGGACCAACACAGAGAGCCTGTTCATTTACCTGATTGCCTACCTGGCAGGGACCAGCAAGGAAGTGGCAATTGTCATCTTCCTCACATTGAATACCACGCGGGCGCGACTGGATCTGCTTGAGCGTCTGGCACGTGTTGGCTCAACCCAGGAGCCGACACGGGAAGCTGTGCTCGGGATTATTGACCGACTCAAGCGTGAATCCCGGGTGCGGAACAAATACAATCACTGCATCTACTCCTTTGATGCTCAAGGGGAAATGAGCGGGACTCAATTGATGCGAATTGCAGAAATCAACAATGATCTCAAATATGGCAAGTCGGAATCGCTTGATGAAAATGAGATGGACCGTATCCGCCTGGCAATCGAAAATATAACGGTGGTGAATCGAGAAATTTGGGAATTCATGGCGACAAGTCACATCGACATGTAGTGATCCTGTCGAGACCGATATTCATAATAATCGTCAGAATGTTGAAATTTGATTTGTATATATTGTTGTAGTTGAGTAATATATTTCAAATTCTGCATGTGTTTATCGGATTGCAGGAGGGTTCCAGGGGTGAAGATACTGTGCTTTCGCGCCTGAATGGTAAATGCGTTATTGATAGTAATGATGCGATATGTAGATGGATATGAGGTGGAAGTCGCGGCCAACAGCTGCGCGGAAGGTTCAGTTGAAGCTATTCGGGGATTGCCGCCTGACGATTGATGGGCGTCCAATCCAGGGGGTTCCGGCGAGTCTTTTTCGAGTGGCGGCCTATCTTGTGCTGGGGGGCAATGGCGGTATTCAGCCGCGTCATCGCGTTGGTGCGCTGTTGTGGTCCGATGCCGATGACGGCAAAGCGGCTGCCAATTTCTCCATGCTCCAGCTCCTCGATGAGGGCGACGTTCAGTGTGATCTCACGGATTTTGTGGACTATCTGAAGGGGACGCTTCCACTGACACCCGTAGAGCTGTGCTCGCTCTATGACGGCGAATTGCTCGGTGGGCTGGGCCCAGGGGGCGAGGGGTTCGAGGAGTGGCTGTTCCCCCACCGGGAAAAATTCATGGTCGAGGCCGTTGACCACATCGCTGCTGGTCTGGCGCCGCAAATGGGCCTGTCTGAATCCGATCGCGGCATTTGCGCCAGGCGCCTGCTGGAAATAGATCCCTATCACGAACTGGCCCTGCGTGTGCTCATGCAGGAGGCTGCCAATCGACAGCAGATAGGGCGACTGACCCACCTGTATGAATCCATGCGTCACTTGCTGGGCGAGGATCTGGGTATTCAGCCAAGCCAGGAAACCCAAACCTTATATGTCGACCTGATGCAGCGGCTCAAAGCCAGCTGATCGCGCTATGCCAACGCAGCGTGAATGCTGTTGCGCATCGCCTTGGCTCGCCAGTTGCTGTCGTAGGGAAGACCACGGTTTTCCCGCCCCCGCTGGGCGCGAAGCCATGAATGGCCATCATTCATGCCCCAGGTGTTGATACCGATTACATTGGGGAACTGCAGGACAATATCGAGATAGCGGCGTGTCTCGTCGGCGACCAGGCTATCGCGCTGCTGCAGAGGGAGGCCGGTGTCAGCCTCAACGACATCGAGTTCGGTGACCACGACTTTGAGGCCCATTGCCGTGATATCTCGGACCATGCCGTATATGCCGTTGTGATCAAGGGCGCCCTTGCGCAGGTCCAAATGGGCCTGCAGGCCGACCCCATCAATCGGCACGCCTTTCTTTTTCAGGCGCTCCAGCAGGCGCAACAGTGTCAGGCGGCGCTGCCCTTCATAATCAGAGCGGTATTCGAGCCCGTACTCGTTGACCATCTTGCGAGCCTGGGGGGCGAACTTGTGCGCGCTCCAGAATGCCCATTCGATGTAGTCCGGACCAAAAGCCTTCAGAAACTGATTGTTTCGCAATCCGCTCCGGTTGTCATTGGGTTCAATGGGTTCGTTGATCACATCCCATTCGCGTACCCTGCTGGCGTAGCGGGTCATGACCCGCTGGAAATGGGTCTCAACATGCTGCCATTCCCTGGTGCGCGCGATAAGTCCTGCCGCCCAGGTCGGGACGCTTTTGTGCCAGAGCAGGGTGTGGCCGCGCAGGGCCAGGCCGTGCCGGCCGGCAAAATCGGCGACGCGATCCATCTCGTCAAACCGGTAACTGCCCGCGCTTGGCGCGAGGGCGTCCCACTTCATGGCCCATTCTGGCGTAATCGAAGAACAGTCCCGGTTTAGCGCGGCGCGCAGGCCGCTGTCGTTCAATCCGGCGGCCTGCACCGCTGTGCCGAAATATCGTCCGCTCCTTGAAGCGGCGGAGCTCAATCCAGAGGTCCGTTGGATGCTGGATTTTGGCATTGGCTGCGGCGAGATCCCGGCCGTGTGCGTTTCGTCGACTGCCGAGCAGGCCGCAAGTTCTCCTGCAGCAATAGCAGCGGAGGCGCCAATGATCAGATCTCGACGGTTCAATGGTCTCTCTCCCCTGAAGCGAATCGGCCCTGCGCCTGATGGTGGAATTATTGATCTGCCCACGCGTTCCGCGCAACTAAACACAACAGTCTAGTTCGTTCTATCAATGGAAATGTGGTTTTTTTTACAGCATCATCAACGCCTGGATCTAGTTTGGCTCTAGTAAGATAGGCCAATTCAATTTCCATATCCTTATTTGGTGCGGAGTTTTGGATATGTATAGACTGCTTGGAGGAAATAGATTTTTATCCGTAACTTCGGGGGCGTTTGCAGCGCTTACCTTTACAGCGAGCTTTTGCTGGGCGGACTCTGTAGTTGTCGTGTCCATCGCTGGCGAAGCCTTTGATGGCCCGCCGCGTTTCGAGGTGTTGATCGGGGACACGATTGTTGGAGCTGGCACACTCAAGAAGGCAATAGCGACCGAGACGGACGGTCGCTTGTTCACCAAGCCCAGACCGAGCCAGTTTCTCGAGCAGTTCTCGTTTCAGGTGCCAGACAAGAGCGTACTGCCCAAGGCTGAAATCAGCGTCATACTCGCCAACGACAAGTTCTCTGAACGCAGCGATGGGGGGCTCATTCTCGACCGCAACCTGTTTGTGGACTTTGTCAGCGTCAACGGTTTGGAAGTCACTTCCGCGGATCTGGCGCTGACCCGGGCGGGACAGGTGCAGCATATGGATTATCAGGCCGGCCTGCTGCCCATTTACGAAGCTGGTTACCGCGTCGTCGCAAGGCCCCCCGAGGAGGGCTGGCCTGTTTCCGACCCTTCAGCATCGGTCACGCCAGCATCGATCATTTCTGTTGCGCAACCGCCCATTCCGCTGCTGTCGGCCTGGAAGAAGCAGGAACAGGAACGGGCCGGCCAGTGAACCAGCGGGGCGAGGCAGCAAGCGTGTCGATCGCAGGAAAACGCAAGTCCCAAATTCGATTGCGTACAACCCGGTAAGTCCGCTCCCAACCATCTGAAGAATACGGCCCGCAGTTCGGTTGAACCGGCTGCGACTGGTCGAACACGTCAACCCATCGTCGGCACGGGCCGCACCCGCCAGTAGGAATTGTATCATGCGTATCATCATCATTGGCTCAGGTTATGTCGGCCTGGTTTCAGCGGCTTGTCTGGCGGATCTGGGTCACGAGGTTCTCTGCGTCGACAATGATACCGCCAAGGTTTCGAGGCTGCAGGCAGGCGATATTCCGATTTTCGAACCGGATCTGGCTGAAATGATCGCACGCAACGTTGCGCGGGGGCGGATGCAGTTCGCGGATGCACTGCCTGCGTTTGGCTCTGAGGTGGCGGCGGTGTTTCTGGCGGTTGGGACCCCGCCGCTGCCCAATGGTGGCGCCAATCTCGATGCCATATTTGCGGCAGCCGAAGCTGTCGCTGCCAAGGCCAGGCAAGGTTTGGTCGTGGTCATAAAATCGACGGTTCCGGTCGGGACCGGCGATGCTGTCGAGCGCCTGATTCACCGCGAACGCCCTGATTTGCCGGCGGTGGTGGTTTCCAATCCAGAATTTTTGCGCGAAGGCAGCGCCATCAGCGACTTCATGGAACCCGACCGCATCGTGGTGGGGACCGATCATGCCGCGGCGCGAAGGACGCTCATGGATCTCTATGCTCCGTTGATCAAGTTGGGCACGCCCGTGGTCCATATGCGTCGACGCGCGGCTGAGCTGACCAAGTATGCGGCCAATGCCTTCCTCGCCATCAAGATCGCGTTTGCCAACGAGATGGCTGACCTGTGCGAGGCAATTGACGCCGATATCGATCAAGTCATGCGCGGTGTCGGTCTCGACAGCCGCATCGGGCCGGCTTTCCTGCAGGCCGGGCCAGGGTATGGCGGATCTTGCTTTCCCAAGGATTCTTCCGCGTTGCTGGCCACTGCACAGGATCATGCGGTCGCACTTCGGCTGGTGGAAAGTGCGATCGCCGCCAATGATGCACGCAAACGTGCCCTGGGTGAACGTGTTCGGTCCGCGATGGGAGACCGGGCAGAAGGGCGGACCGTCGCTATCCTTGGATTGACGTTCAAGCCTGACACCGACGACGTCCGGGACGCGCCTGCATTTGCTCTCATCGAGTCGCTGCAGCGTGCTGGAAGCAATATCCGCGTCTTTGATCCCAAGGGGATGAATAGCGCCCGCCGACAGCTCAAAGGCGTGACCTTTTCTGAAAACGCCTATGAGTGCGCAGAAGGTGCCCATTGCCTGGTGCTGGCGACACATTGGTCAGAATTCGCCACGCTGGATGCAACGCGCCTTTCCGACCTGGTTGCAACGCGCCTTTTGGTCGACCTGCGCAATGGCCTGGACGCGGCAAAGTTCTCCGCTGCCGGCTTTGTGGTGCATGGCATTGGCCGAAGCAGGAGAGTGCCGCCCACGCCGCCGGTGAGCCTCAAGCTGCGCAGCCGTCCCTACCGTCCCATTCTGAGCCTTCGGCCCTCGCTCAATGGCCACGTCAATAAGTCATGGCCGCCGGCAGGGGAGCCTGCGCCTCGCTGATGACTGCCGGTGCACTGTGTTGTGGAGCAAGTGAAGATGGTTGGATTGAACGATCTGATGGCCACGCTACCGGTCGCTGCATTCTGCGCAGTACAGATCGCCTACGGCCTTTCCCTCATGGTCGACCTCTATTTCTTCACGCGACCCGTCAACTGGGTGGATCCGCGTGAGGCGCGTGCCCTCGCTCCCGAGGACTACCCCCATATCGTGCTGTTTTATCCGGTGCTGCGCGAGCTTGAGGAGACCATGCGCACGACGTTCCTGTCGCTGGCCCAGATTGAATATCCGCGCAAGAACTACAGCGTGGTTGCCATTCCCAATGCCAGCGACCACGCCACAGTCGCCGTGCTGCGCAAGCTGCAGCAGGAGTTTTCCTTTCTGCACATCATTGAGGTGCCGCACACCGGGCACAAATCGTGGAAGATCGTCTGGGACAGCTGGAGCAAGACCAAGAAGGCCTATTGGTGGCACGAGGGAAGGCGTGCCGGGGACCGCAATCTGCCGCCCAAGAAGACGCGGCAACTGATCTACGCCTTCTATCAAATTGCCCATAAGCTGGGCGAAGGCCATGATTTTCTGGTGAACTATATCGATGCTGATAGTTGTCCTCCAAGCGACCACTTCCTGGCAGCGGCCGCCGGCATGCAGCACTACGATGTCCTGCAGGCGCAGAATATCGCGGGCAATCTGAACGCCAGCATGGCCGCCAGCTGGCATGCCTTCGATCATATGGCCTGGGACGGCCTGAAATATCCGCACCTGTCAGCGAATGGAAAGCATCCTTATTGGGTACTGGGCAAGGGGCTGTTCTTTCGCGCTTCGGACCTGGTTGAACTCGGCGGCTTCCATCCATGGATCACCATTGAGGATCCGGAGGTGGGCATGCGGTTCTGGACCAATGGCAAGCGACTGGGGATCATCGCAAACCCCTTGATCGAAGAGGTGCCGCTGACCTTCTCGCACGGCATCACCCAGCGCAAACGATGGGTTGCCGGCTTCTTCCAGAGTCTTGGCACGCCACTCAAGGCGATGGGCATGGCGCCGATTGACCGGCTCAAGGCCTGGCTCAATTTCCTGCCTTGCCTGTCGCTGTCTCTCAATTCGATTGGCCTGCCGCTTGGAATCTGGGTGTCGAGCTGTTTCGTACTGGGCATCCGGGTTGTGCCGGACTGGGCGGTTGCCCTGTCGCTGCTCAATGTCACCGCCTTCGCGGTGTCTCTGACCCATCTGTATGTGCACACCTGGCGGCGCGCGGCATTGGTCCTGCCGAGGCGCCGGGACCGCGTCTGGTACCTGTTGAGGGTCAATCCGGTGTTCATCATGGCGTGGTGGCTGGTGTGGTTGATCCCGCTATGGATCGGCTTCGGCATGTATTTGCGGGATGAGGGCCAGATCTGGGAACGAACCGAAAAGTCCGACGCCAATCACACTCTGGTGCGGGCACTGCGCGCCCAGCCAGCCATTCGTGCTTCGACGGTCGGATCGGCGCAGCGGTCCAAGACCGCACGCCCCGAACCAGTTCAATTGCGTATTTAGTTGAGGAGTATGATCAATGACCAAAGGACATGTTCTGGTTACCGGTGGCGCCGGATTCATCGGCTCTCACCTTGTTGACACCCTGCTGGAGCGGGGGTTTGAAGTGACTGTTCTTGACTGCCTGTTGGCACAAGTGCACGCCGATGCGGATTGCGACGACGAAGGCTGGCCAGTTTATCTCAATCCCGCTGCGCATCGCATTAACGGCAATATTCTGGACGATGGGGTATTTGAGCACGCCTTGCGGGGCGTAACGCATCTGGCCCATCTGGCGGCCTCGGTGGGCGTCGGTCAGAGCATGGCAAATATCGTCGATTACACCCGCAACAATACGATGGCCGCTGCCATCATGCTCGAGGTGTTATCCAGGACCAACCATACGGTTGAGCGCATGGTCGTTGCCTCCTCGATGTCGATCTACGGTGAGGGCGAGTACTGCCGACCCGGTCTGGGGGAACACACCGCGCCTGGTCTGCGCAGCAATACACAGCTGCGCGAGCACGATTGGGAGCTCTATGCCAATGGTGAACGGCTCGCGCCTGTTCCCACGACGGAAGCCAAATTGCTGCAGCCCGCGTCGATCTACGCCGTCAACAAGCGGGATCACGAGGACATGTTCCTGTCGGTGGGGCGCGCGCTGGGTATCCCGACTGTGGCATTGCGCCTGTTCAATGCCTATGGATCACGACAGGCGCTCAACAATCCGTATACCGGCGTCGCGGCAATTTTTATTGCGCGCCTGCTCAACGATCAGCCGCCGCTGGTGTTCGAGGATGGTGCGCAGCAGCGCGACTTCGTCCATGTGCTCGACGTTGCCAACGCATTTGCCACCGTGCTCGAGAGTGACATCTCGGTTTGGGAGGCCTGCAATGTCGGCAGTGGCCAGGCGATCTCGGTCAACGACATTGCGCGGACACTGGCTCGATTACTGCACAAGAATATCGCGCCTACGATCCTCAACCAATACCGGGTGGGGGATATCCGGCATTGCTTCGCCGATGTGGGCAAATTGCAGAGGCTGTTCGGGGTAACCCCTCAACATGATTTTGAGACGGGCATGGCCGAGTTGATCGGCTGGGTAGAAACGGCGCGACGTCCGGTCGATCGGTCCGCACGTTGCATGGCCGAGCTCGCTGAGCACCGCTTGGTCATCTGAATTTCTGGCGCTCCGGGTTCCTCGTCCCGGAGCGATTTCAGCCACGCCGCAGCCCGGCAATGAGTCGGATCATGATGCGTCGGCCGCAGCGGCATGTCGTGGGTGATGCTACTGCCCATCGCCGTGCGCCGGACTTGCGGATTACGACACCCAGGAAGTGTGCAACGGCCATGACGCAGCACACTTCCGCGCCTGTTGGTCGGGTTAACCGAGACTATAGATCAGCAGAGCCAGGACGCCGGTCACGGCAAGCCAGGAAAGCAAGGCAAAACCGAGGATGACAGTGCCTCTTGGCAATTTGCGCCGAGCAGCATTCCGACCCTGTAGCCGACCTATAGTGGCAAATTTCATTTGCACCGCCCCGTTTCAAGCCTCCCAAAATTAAGTGCTGTAGAGGGACGGTGCTATCGAGCAAATCGATCTAGACCGATCGATCGCCTATCGGCCATGGCCTGCCACTTTTGGCCCTGCGAAGACCGGGCCTGCAGCTCGTAATTTGCCTTGCGGTGGTTGAGCTTGCTCCGCGTTGGCCTGCAGCGATGCGGATTTCGATCGCTGCTACCGTGGGATAAATCAGAGCGGTATCGAGGTTTCAGACATATTGACGCCAGTTGTGCTGCTCATTGAAGCCCAGGACTTCGCGAATCTTGCGGTTTGAGATGGGTGCCTCCGAGTGGCCCATCGGGCGCGTGATAGGGGTGTTAGGAGCCCATTTCGCCAGGAATTCAGTGGTGGGCAGATTGGCTGTGATCTCGTCATTGACGGCGTTGAAGACCTGGTAGCCCAGGCCGTCTTTTTTCACGCAAAGGTCGACGATCTGGCCAAGGTCACGAGCATCGATGTAGCTCCAGGCATTGCGTTTGCGTGATGCGGGATCAGCGAGGAAGGCGGGGAACTTGCTGTACTCGTGGGGCTCGATCACGTTGCCGATGCGCAGGGCATAGATGTCACTGCCGCTGCGCATGGCGAATGCGCGTGCTGTCTTCTCGTTGACCACCTTGGACAGGCCATAGCTGTCCATGGGATCGCTGTCATAATCCTCTTCCAGCGGAAAACTGTGGAAGTCCTTGTCGCCCTCGGCGAAGCAAACGCCATAGGTTGTTTCGCTGGAAGCGATGATGACCTTTTTGATCCCCAGCTTCACTGCCGCTTCGAGGACGTTATAGGTGGAAATCACATTGGCGCTGAAAGTCGTGTTGTCGGGCCGCAGCAAAACGCGGGGAATGGCGGCGAAGTGGACAACGGCGTCGACTGGAGCCGGGCCGCGGCCGTCCGTGGTGGCAAATTCGTCCATGCCGAAATGCATGGAAAGTGCGTTGAAGACCTGACCGCTTTCGGTGAGGTCGGCCGTCAGCGTGTTGACGCCCGGATGATCGAGCGGCGCGAGATCGACATTGAGAACCTTGTGGCCCTGCTCGAGCAGATAGGGGACTACATGGCGTCCAGCCTTGCCGCTGCCGCCGGTGAATACAATGCGTTTGCTCATGGTGTTATCCTTTGAGGTTGGGGCAGACCGGGAGAACGGCTGCCGCTAGAATCCGAGTTGCCGGCGCCAGACGAGTCCGGCGACTGTATCGCCTGCAGGGCGGTACTCGAGGCCGACAAAGCCGCCATATCCAAGCGTATCGAGATGGCGGAGAATGCGGCCATCATCCAGTTCGCCACTACCCGGCTCATGGCGTTCGGGAACGGCTGCAAGCTGGACATGGCCGATAATGGGCAGCAGTGTTTGGATGCTGCGGGTCACGTCGCCATGGATGATCTGGCGGTGGTAAATGTCGTACTGCAGCGCCAGATTGGGTTGGTCGAGATCGGCGATGAGCCGGGCTGCCCAGTCGAAATCGTTCAGGAAGTAGCCCGGCATGTCACGGCTATTGATCGGTTCGATGACGATGCTCAAATCCTGCTCGGCTGCGACCTGGCAAGCATGGACGAGGCTTGAGCGATATGCGGCAACGGCGGCTTGGCTTTTGTGGTCGGCCAGCCCGCTCATCATGTGCAGCCGATGGGGACGGAGAATGGCCGCGTAACGTAATGCCGTGGTTACGGATCTGTCGAACTCCGCGCGGCGCGCGGGCAGGGCGGCCATGCCCCGGTCGCCACTATCCCAGTTGCCGGGCGGCAAATTGAAGAGCGCGAGCTCCAGGTCATGCTTTTCGAGTTTTTCGGCAATCTGTTCAGGTTGGTAGGCATAGGGAAACAAAAACTCGACGGCCGAGAACCCCGCCGTGGCAGCTGCGGCGAAGCGGTCGAGAAAATCGTGTTCATTGAACATCATCGTCAGATTGGCGGCGAGCTTGACCATGCTCAGTGGTCCTTGACCGGCGGGAGTTCAATGCCGGTAATCTGGGCGATCATGCGGGCGACAGAACTATCATCGTCGCGCCCCATGCCAGCTGCTGCTGTCATCAGAAAGAGCTGCAGGGCCGCGGCGGCGATAGGCAGCGGGAAAGTCTCGGCGCGACCGATATCGCTGACGATCCCCAGATCCTTGGTGAAGATGTTGACGGCGCTTTTGGGCGCGTAATCACCTTCGAGAATATGGGGGACACGGTTTTCGAACATCCAGGAATTGCCCGCCGACGCGGTGATGACCTCGTAGACCTTGGCGATGTCGAGCCCGAGCTTGCTGGCGAAAGTGATGGCTTCGCAGGCCGCAGCAATATGGACGCCCGCCAGCAGCTGATTGACGATCTTGAACGACGAGCCGACGCCCGCGGCATCGCCGAGCTCGTGAATCGTGCCAGCCATGACCTCTAGCGCAGGGCGTGCGGCGGCGAAGGCCTGGGGCGTGCCCGAAGCCATGAATGTCAATTCCCCGGTGCCGGCGCGGGCGGCCCCGCCGCTCATCGGGGCGTCAAGATAGAGCACGTCATGTTCGGAGCAGCGTTGGGCGAGGGCTCTGGCAGCCTCGGGAGCCATGGTGGCGCAGGAAATGACGACGCTGTCGGCGGACAAGGTGGGCACTACTCCCGAGGCGCCAAACAGTACCGCCTCGGTTTGAGCCGCGTTGACGACGACCACCACAACAATGCTTGCACCGGTCGCCGCATCAGCGGGGCTGGCGGCAGCGCGGCCGCCTTCTGCGGCCAGCGCGGCCAGCGCTGCTGCAGAGACATCGTAGCCACTGACGGTGTGACCGGCACGGAGGAGGGACTTGGCCATGCCCAGGCCCATCGATCCCAGCCCGATCAGAGCCACCGTGCGGTTTTGATTTGATGGCACAAGGGCCTCCCCTGGCATTTTGATCCACAGCTGTGCAGAAAACCGGCTCGCATTGGAGATTGCCGCGCTCTCAAATGCGCTCTATGTTAGCGCTGTCATAAACTGGATGATGGCCATTGCCGGGCACGAAGTCAATGAAAACAGCCGAGACGAAGGCAAAGCCCGCGGTTGGCAGGCGTCTGACGCAGCGGCGTAAGGGGGTTACGCTGGCGGATGTAGCGCGGGTTGCCGATGTCAGTGAAATCACGGTGTCGCGTATCCTGCGTAATCAGGGGCCGATTGCCGAAGCCACCCGCCAGCGCGTGCTAGAAGCCGTCCGTTCTGTCGGTTATGTGCCTAACCGGCTCGCAGGTGGACTGGCCTCGTCGGGTTCAAAGCTGGTCGGGGTCGTCGTGCCGTCGCTGACCAATATCGTTTTTCCAGAAGTGCTGGAAGGGATACAGTCGGCGCTGGCCGGCACTGGCTTTCAAGCTGTGATCGGCGTGAGCAACTACGATCTGGGACTGGAGGCCGAGTTGATCGCCTCCCTGCTGGCCTGGCGTCCAGAGGCAATGGTGATCGCTGGGCTTGAGCACACGCCCGCAGCTCGGAGCATGCTCGAAGGCAGCGGTGTCCGTGTTGCGGAGATCATGGAAATTGATAGCGAACCCATCGACCTGGCGGTGGGCCACTCGCACCGACAGGCCGGCTTCGATACAGGACGATACCTGCTCGACAAGGGATACCGGCGCTTTGGCTATATCGGGCATGACTGGGCAGCGGACCGCCGGGCGAAACTGCGCCATGACGGGGTAGTCGCCGCCCTGGGTGAGCAGGGACTGCGTCTGGTTGGTAGCGCAATTCATGACGGCCCGAGCTCAACGGCTGCCGGCCGTGATTGCCTGGCCAGCCTCCTCTTGGCGCACAGCGACCTCGACGTCGTGGTGTTTTCCAACGACGACATGGCTACCGGCGGGGTATTTCACTGTCTGTCCGCAGGCATCGTGCCCAAGGCCGATCTGGCGCTGTTTGGCTTCAATGGTCTTGATATCGGGCAGGCGCTGCCCACCCCGCTGTCGACCATGCGCTCGAACCGCTTTCTAACCGGCAAGACGGCGATCGAGAGATTGCTTGCCCAACGAGACCGTCCCGCGCACTTTGAGATCATCGATACCGGCTACCAGATTCTCCCTGGCGCCACGGCCTGAGGACCCTATGACCAGTTCAATACTGATCGGCGCTATCGCCGACGACCTGACAGGAGCCACCGATCTGGCCCTGATGCTGGCGCGGAACGGCATGAAGACGGTGCAAGTTATCGGCGTGCCGGTCGAAGGGGCCGATTTCGGCGATGCGGAGGCGGTGGTGATAGCGCTCAAGTCGCGTACCATTGCCGCCGATGACGCGGTGGCGATGGCGCTGGCATCGGCTATGGCGTTGCAGGCTGCCGGAGCAGAGCAGTTCCTGTTCAAATATTGCTCCACTTTCGATTCGACTCCGGCAGGCAATATCGGTCCGGTGGCCGAAGCACTGATGGATTTTCTCGACGTGCCTATCGCCGTCGCTTGCCCGGCGTTTCCGGCGGCAGGGCGTTCCATCTACCAGGGGCATCTTTTCGTTGGTTCGTCTCTGCTGTCGGACAGTCCGATGCGTGACCATCCGCTGACGCCAATGCGGGATGCCAACCTTGTTCGCGTACTGCAGGCCCAATCAACATCCCGGGTGGGACTGATTCCACTTGATATAATTTCTGCCGGCCCGGACGCCATCAAGGCTGTGATGACCCGGGCGCAACAGGCTGGCTTTCGCCTTATGATTGCCGATGCCGTGCGCGATGCGGATCTGCGAATCCTGGGCGAGGCATTGGCCAGCGCCCGCCTGATTACAGGTGGATCAGGCATCGCCATGGGATTGCCGGAGAATTTTAGGCGCAAGGACCGCGTCGGCACCGCGCCCGTGCCTGAACGCATGGCAGCGCCTCTGGGGCGGTCAGTGGTCCTGGCCGGGTCGTGCTCCGCTGCTACCCGCAGCCAAGTGCAGGTGGCCATTGATGCCGGCTGTCCGGCGCTCAGGGTTATCCCCACCGATATTGTATCGGGCGTGCAGACGGTGGCAGACATAGCCAACTGGGTGCTGAGCCAATCGGACAAGGAACCGGCATTGATCTATTCCAGTGACGAACCGGAGGCGGTTCTGGCTGTTCAGGAAAAACTGGGACGGGACGCGGCGGGGCTACTGGTGGAGCAGCTGATGGGCAATCTGGCTGTCGTTCTGCGAGACAATGGCTTTTCACGCTTTGTTATTGCTGGAGGCGAGACCGCCGGCGCGGTGGTGTCCGCTCTTGGTGTCCAGGCGCTCGAAATCGGGCCGGAGATTGCACCCGGCGTGCCCTGGACCCGCAGCATAAGTGGTCCGGATCTCGCGTTGGCTCTCAAATCGGGCAATTTCGGCGCACCTGACTTCTTCCTGAAGGCCTGGGACCTGCTTGATGACTGACTCTGTCGTGCATGCAGAAAACCGTGCTCGGTCCGAGATCGCCGCGGTTGGCAAATCGTTATTCGACCGGGGTCTGACGTTTGGATCGACGGGCAATATCAGTGTGCGCCTCGATGATGGCGGGTGGTTGATGACGCCCACCAATGTCTCGATGGGAGCGCTGGATCCAGCGCGATTGTCGCGCTTTGATGCCAAGGGCCATCATGTGAATGGGGACGCTCCGACCAAGGAGGCCGTTCTGCACATGGCCATGTACGGTCAACGGCAGGACGCGGGGGCCGTGGTGCATCTGCATTCGAGCCATTCTGTGGCTGTCAGCCTGATCGAAGGCCTTGATCCGGAGGACCTGTTACCGCCATTGACCGCCTATTATGTCATGCGCGTCGGACGATTGCCCCTGGTGCCCTACATGCCGCCCGGCGATGCCGCGCTGGCGCGGGCGGTCGAAAAACTGGCGGGCCGACATCATGCCGTGCTCCTGGCAAACCATGGCCCGGTGGTGGCCGGGTCGACGCTGGCCAATGCGCAGTTTGCGACCGAAGAACTCGAGGAAACGGCCAAGCTGTTCCTGATGCTGCGAGGGATGTCGATCCGACCGCTCACGCCTCAACAGGTGGACGACCTGCGCCAACGATTTGATCTCAAATAGGGCGGCTGTGCCGCTCGAAAGGATGGACTGATGTCTGAAACACTTCAGGAACGTGATACCGTTGGCTTTATCGGGCTTGGCATGATGGGGCATGGCATCGCCAGGAATATCGTTGAAAAGGGCTATCCGCTGAGCGTGATGGCTCACCGCAGCCGCGCGCCGGTGGAGGACCTGATCGGGCGTGGTGCGACGGAGGTGACGTCATTGGCCGAAATGGCGGCACGGTCCAGGGTGGTGTTCTTGTGCGTGACC
>CAXBKI010000006.1:0-18109 GCA_963975955.1 uncultured Devosia sp. | reverse complement strand
CCCCGCCACGGCCGCCGGCACCCAGCCGCCCTGAAACAGCTTTGACGCATTGGCCATGAAGAACGCACCGTCAACGATGGTGAAGATGACGCCAAAGCAGATGACCGCGGCCGGATGCCATTTCCAGTTGCGCCACATCACCACCACGAGCAGCGACAGGGTCACGATCATCACGCCGGACACGGCAATGCCATAGGCGTTCGAGAGCGCTTCGGAACTGCCGAATGCCACCACCAGGATCAGCACGCCGATCATCAGCATGGAGTTGATCTGGGGCATATAGACTTGGCCGCTCTGCGTCTCGGAAGTATGCAGCACCTGCATGCGCGGCAGCATGTTGAGC
This sequence comes from uncultured Devosia sp., assembly GCA_963975955.1. Lineage (GTDB taxonomy): Bacteria > Pseudomonadota > Alphaproteobacteria > Rhizobiales > Devosiaceae > Devosia. Next base: position 17,766 of record CAXBKI010000006.1, on the reverse strand, counting down.
GCGATGGCCTGCTGGGTCAGGCTGTAGGTTCCCGAGATCACCGCCTGGCTGGCAATGATGGTGGCCATGGTGGCCAGCCCGACAAATGGCAGCAGGGCCCATTCCGGCTGCATTTCGAAGAACGGGCTTTCCACATTGTGGACGCCCACCTGCAGCACGAAGGCCCCCTGCCCGAAATAGTTCAGCAGCAGCGCGGGGAACACCAGGCCAAACCAGGCCAGCACGATCGGCTTGCGCCCGAAATGCCCCAGATCGACATAGAGCGCCTCGGCCCCGGTGACCGCCAGAAAGACTGCGCCGAACACCACGAAGGCAATGGCATAGTGCGTATAGAGAAACTGCAGGCCCAGCAGCGGATTGATGGCCCAGAGCACGGCCGGATATTCGATGATATGGACCAGCCCCGATATGCCCAGCGTCAAGAACCATATCGCGGTGATCGGACCGAATACGATCGACACCTTGGCGGTGCCAAATCGCTGGACGAAGAATATCCCGATGATGATCACCAGGGTAATCGGCACCACCCAGCGCGCCATGCCCGGCTGCACCAGCTGCACGCCTTCGACCGCCGACAACACGGAGATGGCCGGGGTAATGATGGCGTCGCCAAAGAACATGGCGGCCCCGCACACGCCCAGAATGGTGATCCATATGGGCGGATTGGTGAAGGTCTTGCGGGCCAGGGCCATCAGCGACAGCGTGCCGCCTTCGCCATTATTGTCCGCCCGCGTCACGAAGAACACGTATTTGATCGCCACCGTCAGCGTCAGCGCCCAGACAATGAGCGACAGCAGGCCCAAGATCTCGATACTGCTCTCGGCCGCGCCGGGTCGCACCGACATGGCCTGCCTGAACGCATAGATCGGGCTGGTGCCGATATCGCCGTAGACAACACCGATCGCACCCATGACGAGCAAGGGGAGATCTTTGTCGGAACGGGCGTGTTTGGCGTGGTCGGTCGCATCGACGCCGACAGTGCTGTCGGCCGAATTCGTCTGCGTCATGAACCCTGTGCTCTCTTGGTCAAAGGCCGGGGCGCTATACACCCGCCCACGATCACACACAACACCTGGCTGGAACATTGGTTCAAACCAACAAGGGCCGCCCCTTGCGGAGCGACCCTTGCTGGTAAACGAGACTTGGAGGTCTTCGTAAAGGCTATTCGGCTGCTTGTGCGCCTGCGGCATCGGCCTGGCGAGCCGCCTTGGTGGCATTGCCCCACCACACCAGCTGGGCCAGCATGTCGGCAGCGCCGGCGCCGATCGAGCCTTCAAGATCGCTCATGGGCTTGTTCTGCTGACCAAGGGGATGCACGGCAAAGAAGTCGGCGCCGCCGATATGGACGGCCGAACGGGTCGAGACCATCTGCAGCTCGATGCCGATCGTGCGCAGGTGCTCGGCGGCACGGGTGCCACCAACGCTGCCATAGGCAACCATGCCGAAGGGCTTCTTGTTCCACTCGACATAGGCCTGGTCGAGCGCGTTCTTGAGCGCGCCGGTGATCGAGCGGTTGTACTCGGCAACCACGAAGATATAGCCGTCAAATTCGCCAATCTTGTTCTGCCAGGCAATGGCCTTCGGATCGCTTGACGGCATCCACAGGTTCGACGCCATTTCATTGAAGAAAGGCAGGTCGAAGTCCTTGAGATCGACCAGTTCGGCGCTGATGCCGTCAAAGGCATTGGCCTTGTCCAGGATCCACTGTGCCGGCTTTTCGCCAAAGCGGCTGTCACGTGTAGAAGAGATGATAACGGCAATCTTGAGATCGGACACAGCGTCCTCCTTGGTAACAAATCGTAACTGAGGCGATATATGTGCCTGTGGTCACGACTCACAAGGAGGCACGTCGCTGTCCCCCGCGCACAGCTGTGTAGGTACGGAACACATGTGTAACCGTACGGAAAGTCAGGACTTTCTGGCAAAACCGGGCCGCCGGAGCCGGCCTTCTGGCGCAATTTTCACGCCAATGCGACGCACTGTTCGCCGCAGCTGCTATAATCGCGCCAGCCATTGCCGCGAAGAAAGGACTAGAGGCGCGACGGCTCAATCCCCCAGGAGGGCCCGATACGCCTTGACGGCAGCGGGAAAGCCCATCAGCAGCGCATCGGCGGTGATGCCGTGCCCGATCGACACTTCATCGACACCTGGCACCGCGGCCTGGAAGGCAGCCAGGTTGGCCAGCGTCAGATCATGCCCGGCATTGACCCCCAGACCAATTGCATGAGCCGCCCGTGCCGTCTCGGCCAGGGCTGCCAGCTCATATTCGGCCTTGTCGGGATCGGCAAAGCAGCTGCCATAGGGTCCGGTGTAGAGTTCGATCCGGTCGGCCCCGGTCCCCTTGGCCGCCCCCACCCCGGCCGAGCCGGCCTCAGGGTCGCAGAACAGCGATATCCGGCGCCCCGGCGCCTTGAGCAATTGCACCATCGACGTCAGGTAGGGCGCCTTGCCGTGAAAATCCCAGCCACGGTCCGAGGTTGCCTGCTCGGGGCTGTCCGGCACCAGCGTTACCTGCTGCGGATTGACCTCATTGACAAGCGCGATGAACTCGGTGCTCGGATAGCCCTCAATATTGAACTCTGCGTGCGGATAATCGGCGCGCAGCAAAGCGGCCAGCTCGAACACATCCGTGCGCCGGATATGCCGCTCATCGGGGCGCGGATGGATGGTGATGCCGCTGGCGCCGGCATCCAGCACCACGCGCGCCATGCCCACGACACTCGGCCAGGGCAAATCCCGGCGGTTGCGCAATTGCGCGACGGCATTGAGGTTGACGGACAGCAAGGTCATGAGCACACCGGATTCAAAGTCGGACAATCACTACACCATTGGCGCGATCGCGCCCAATCGGCATTTGTGATGAGTCCTATCAGGTATCTACACAGCGCCGCCAGCATCGCGCAGATCCGATAAGAACCCGCACGAAAAACGGCCGATATTTGACAGAAAAGCCGTCTATTTCCGCGCGTCCGGTCGACCCGCGGCAATGCACGTAACACTGGCCGGGGAAAGCCAGACAGCGCCGGCGGCGTCGCCGCCAGCACCGTATCTGTCTGCAGGCAGGCCTACATGCCCTGCGGGCCGCGCGAAATCGCCGCCAGCCCGGTGCGCACCACCTCGACCAGCCCGAGCGGCTGCATCAGGGCGATGAAGCTGTCGATCTTGGCCGGCTTGCCGGTGACCTCGAACACAAAGCTCTCCACCGATGCGTCCACGATCTGGGCGCGGAAGGCATCGGCCAGCCGCAGCGTCTCGGCGCGGTGATCGCCCGAGCCAGCCACCTTGATCAGCGCCAGCTCGCGTTCCAGCGACGCCCCTTCGGCGGTCAGATCGTGCACCTTGTGCACCGGCACCAGCCGCTCAAGCTGCAGCTTGATCTGGATCAGGGTCTTGGGGGTGGCGATGACGACAACGGTGATGCGACTAAGTCGCCGGCCGTGTTCGGTCTCGCTGACCGTCAGGCTTTCGATATTGTAGCCGCGCGCCGAGAACAGGCCGACGACGCGGGCCAGTATGCCCGGTTCGTTATCGACCAGAACCGAAAGCGTGTGGCGCTCGATCTCCTGGGTTTCGTTGGTCAGGAAATAGGCCGAGCCGGTAGGCTGCAAATGTGCGTTCATGGTTATGTCCTCAAAGCTTGGTAATCAGCAGATCCTGCATCAGACCTCATCCTGAGCCTGTCGAAGGACGAGGTCGTGGCGCCATGACGGGCACGATCTCGTGGTTCGACTAGCGCACCATGAGGTCTGTGGAGTGACCTGTGCCTAGACCAATTGCCGTCCCTTCTCGTCGATGATGGACCCGATATTGGCGGTGTCGGGCAGGATGATCTCATTGTGCGGCTTGCCCGAGGGGATCATGGGCAGGCAGTTCTCGTCCTTTTCCACGATGACGTCGAACAGCACCGGGCCGTCATAGTCGAACATCTCGGCAATGGCCGCATCGAGCTCTGCGGGATTTTCGCAGCGAATGCCCTTGCCGCCATAGGCTTCGGCCAGCTTGACGAAATCGGGCAGCGATTCCGAATAGGAGTGCGCATAGCGGCTGCCATGCAGCAGGTCCTGCCACTGCCGCACCATGCCCATGCGTTCATTGTTGAGGATGAAGATCTTGACCGGCAGGCGATACTGCACGGCCGTGCTCAGCTCCTGCATGGTCATCTGCACGCTGGCTTCGCCGGCAATGTCGATCACCAGGGCGTCGGGATGGGCCACCTGCACGCCCACGGCGGCGGGCAGGCCATAGCCCATCGTGCCCAGGCCGCCCGAGGTCATCCAGTGATTGGGCTCGTCGAAGTGGAAATGCTGCGCCGCCCACATCTGGTGCTGGCCCACCTCGGTGGTGATGTAGACTTCCTTGCCCTGCTTCTTGCTGGCTTCGTAGAGCCGCTCGATGGCGTATTGCGGCTTGATCACCGTGTCGGAATTCTTGTAGCCCAGCGAATTCACGGCCCGCCAGGTTTCAATCTGCTTCCACCACGGCGCCAGCGCCTCGGTGCGCGGCTGATTGGTCTTGCTGCGCCAGACGCGGACCATTTCGGCCAGCACGCGTTCGCAGTCGCCGATGATCGGCACGTCGACGCGCACCACCTTGTTGATCGAGCTGGGGTCGATATCGACATGGATCTTGCGGCTGCCTGGCGAGAAGGCATCGATGCGGCCGGTGATGCGGTCATCAAAGCGGGCGCCGATATTGATCATGACGTCGCAGTCATGCATCGCCAGATTGGCCTCGTAGGTGCCGTGCATGCCCAGCATGCCCATCCACTGCGGGTTGGACGCCGGGAAGGCACCCAGCCCCATCAATGTCGAGGTCACCGGAAAGCCCGTCAGTTCGGCCAGTTCGCGCAGATGCGCAGCGGCCTCGGGGCCGGCATTGATCACGCCACCACCGGTATAAAAGATCGGCCGCTCGGCCTTGAGCATCAGATCGACGGCCGCCTCGATCGCGGCAGCGTCGCCATCCATCTGCGGGCGATAGCTCTGGTGGCGCAGCGTCTCGAGGTCGGGCTTGTAGTATTCCCCCATGGCGAACTGCACATCCTTGGGGATGTCGATCACCACCGGGCCCGGACGCCCCGTCGTGGCAATCAGGAAGGCCTCGTGCATGATACGGGGCAAGTCCTCGATGCGCTTGACCAGATAATTATACTTGGTGCAGCTGCGGGTGATGCCGACCGTGTCGCATTCCTGGAAGGCGTCGGTGCCGATCAGCGTGGTGGGCACCTGGGCGGTGATGCAGACCATGGGAATGGAATCCATCAGCGCATCGGTAAGGCCCGTCACCGCATTGGTCGCGCCGGGGCCCGAGGTCACCAGCACCACGCCGGGCTTGCCGGTCGAGCGGGCATAGCCCTCCGCCATATGCGTGGCGCCCTGCTCGTGCCGCACCAGGATGTGCTCGATCTCCTCCTGCTGGAACATCGCATCATAGATCGGCAGCGCCGCGCCGCCGGGATAGCCGAAGATGTGCTTGACCCCCTGATCAGTCAGTGCCTGGATCACCATCTCGGCACCGGTCATTTTCTCGTCCTTCTTTCAGTCCATTGTCCTGACCCAGTCTCGTATTGGCGAAAACCGGGCAATAAAAAAGGCCCCGTTCGGGACCTGTTTTCGGCGCACCAGCTATCGCGCGGGAACTTATCCCACGTTGCCGATGCGCCTGCCTACTACGAGAATGAGTGCCCGCACTGGACCTCTCCAACAAAAAAATTCTGGCCGCATTGATAGGAGCATTGGCGCAAAGGTGTCAAGAGCCGACAGCCGCGACCGCTGGCGCGGCCGATTTCTGTGACCCTGATGCATGTCACGCCCAACAATGTGCGCAACCGGCCGGCCCCCGCGACAAAACGGTGGCCATTCGGGCTGACAATGCTATTGCCTGCCAACAGCTTTTCTGACGGATAGATGACAATGGCAAAACCAGCGCTGGACAAGGACCTCAACCGGGTCGCCGGCCTCGAACTCGCCACCCACGACCTCGCCCGCTCGCTGGCCGGTCCCGGCATTGCCCTGGTGTTCCTGCTGGCGGCGGCCGTTTGGGCCAGCTTTACCGTTGCCGACAGTCCCAATGGTTACCTGGTGATCATCGCCGCAGCGATTGCCGGCTACATGGCGCTCAATGTCGGCGCCAATGACGTGGCCAACAATATGGGGCCTGCTGTTGGCTCCAAGGCCCTCACCATGGTGGGCGCCCTGCTCATCGCGGGCATATTCGAGGCCGCCGGCGCCCTGCTGGCCGGCGGGGACGTGGTCTCCACCGTGGCCCGCGACCTGCTGGTCGGCGAGCAGCTCGAGGGCAATACCTTCGTGCTGGTGATGATGGCCGCCCTGCTGGCTTCGGCGCTGTGGGTCAACGTGGCCACGCTGATCGGCGCCCCCGTCTCCACCACCCATGCGGTGGTGGGCGGCGTTGTCGGCGCGGGCATTGCCGCCTCCGGCTTCGGCTCCATCGCCTGGCCCGTCATCGGCACCATTGCCGCCAGCTGGGTCATTTCGCCCGTCATGGGCGGCATGTTTGCCGCAATTCTGCTGGCGGCCATCCGCGCCACCATAACCACGCGAATCGACAAGATCTCCGCAGCGCGCATCTGGGTGCCCGTTCTGGTCGCGCTGATGACCGGCATTTTTGCCATGTACCTGGCCACCAAGGGGCTGCAGCGCATCTGGTCGCCCGGCCTGCCCACGGTCCTGGCCCTGGGCCTGGTCTTTGCCGGGCTCGGCTGGCTGGTCGCCATGCCGCTGGTCCGCCGGCAATCCCTCAGGATCGAGAACCGCACCAAGCACATTGCCAGGCTGTTCCGCCTGCCGCTGATCGTGGCGACGGCGCTGCTGTCCTTTGCCCACGGCGCCAATGACGTGGCCAATGCGGTCGGCCCGTTTGCCGCCATCGTCACGGCCGTCCAGACCGGCCACATGCAGGCGTCCGGCATCTCCCTGCCGTTCTGGGTGCTGCTGATCGGCGCCATCGGCATCGCGCTGGGCCTGGCACTGTTCGGGCCACGCCTGATTCGCACCGTCGGCGAACAGATCACCAAGCTCAACGAAATCCGCGCCTATTGCGTCGCGCTCTCGGCAGCCTGCACCGTGCTGGCCGCCTCCGCTCTGGGCCTGCCGGTTTCCTCCACCCACATCGCCGTCGGCGCCATTTTCGGGGTCGGCTTCTTGCGCGAGCACATCGCCCAACTCGAGATGCGCGGCAATGCCGTGCCGGTGCGCGCCCGCTTCATCGATCCGGCCATGCTCAATGCCACACCGCAGGAGGCCCTGGCCAAGGATCGTCAGCAGGCCCGCCGTCGCCTGGTCCGGCGTCAGCATGTGCTCAGCATTGCCGCAGCCTGGGTGATCACCGTGCCCGCATCGGCCGTCCTGGCCGGGGTGCTATTCCTGCTGCTTCATTTGCTGATCGGCGCCTGACCGACCCGCCTGGCCAGGATCGTGGCAATGCGACCCAGCGCCGGATCGGCAAGCAGGCGCTGGGCCTCCGAGATCACCGCCCAGTGCCGCAGGCGCTGCTCGCGCTCCTTCCAGTCGTCAAGCTGGTTCTGCACCAGCAGGGGATAGATATCTACATCCACCAGCGAGGAACCGTCAATATCGGACCCGGTGCGATAGCTGCCAATGGGCGTGTCCTCGATCTGGCCGGTGACACCGGCCTCTTCGAGCGCCTCCTGAGCCGCGCTCTGGCTGGCCGACATGTCCGGCTCGATCGCGCCCTTGGGAAAAATCCAGCGCCCGCTGCGCCGTGACGTGATCAGCAGCACACTCAGCCGCCCATCCAGCACCACATAGGGCAGCGCGCCCACCTGCCGGAATTCGGTCGGTGTCTGGACGTTCACACTCCAGTTGCGCAGAAATTTCTTGATCATCGAGCCTCTTCCGGCAGCGCCACCATGCGCCATGCCCGAGACATAGCACAACATTGCCCGAACACACCGGGCCCTGCCCGCCGCATCCACAGCGCGTAGCGGACAACAAAAAGGGCCCCGCTAAGGGCCCTTTTCGCAATAATTGCCGTCGAATTAGCTGAGCAGGGTCAGATTGGTTGCCGACTCCTTGCCGTCGCGGCCGGTTTCGAGCTCATAGGTGACCTTGTCACCTTCATACAGGCCCTGCAGGCCCGAACGCTGAACGGCGGAAATGTGGACGAATGCGTCCTTGCTACCGTCTTCAGGAGAAATGAAGCCGAAGCCTTTGGTTGTGTTGAAGAATTTTACAGTACCGGTGATGACAGCCATAGAACTTAGTCCTTGCGAGTGGTCGCCGCTGGGGGCGGCTAAGGGTTGAAAACGGGCCCAACAGTCAGACCCGGCCTAACGATTCACAGATCAGGAGATAGCCAAGTTCCCGGTTCATACCGGTAGATCAGATAGCGCGAGACAGTGTCGTAGGCATAAAATATGGCGGCAATTGCTTGCAAATTCAAGGCGTTTCGCCGGCATCGACAACAACGCCCGGCCCGGGAATTACTCCGCGGACCGGGCGCACAGCACCCAAAGGGTGCTCAGCAGCATGGGGCGTGCTGCAAGTTTGGCTTAGCCCTTGGGGCAAACATCGTAGTAGCGGGTGCCATCGCGACGCTCATAGATGCACTGGTTGTCATAACCCTGACGCTTGCCAACCATGCTGCCCGCAGCAGCGCCAACAACGCCGCCAATGCCGGCACCAACAGCGGTGCTCAGGACGGTGCCGCCAGCAGCGGCGCCGACAATACCGCCGCCTACAGCGCCCACAGCAGCACCCTGCTGGGTGGTGGTGCAAGCAGCAAGCGAGAGGCAAGTGGCGGCGATAAACAGAATTTTATGCATGGAACCCTCCGAGGAAATCTCAATCAGATAATACATGGCCCCGACGATGGTTCCACGTCCGTTTCAATTTGTTTTTATCGATCCGCTGGCGCCCGCGACCGCGATAGCTGCCCAGCCCAGGATCATGGCACCGCCACCCAGCGGCGCGGCGCCGATGAACAGACCATGCCCCAGCCATTCGCGGACGCCGAGGTCGCCGGCAAATACCAGGGTTCCCGCCGCCAGGACCAGGCCGGCGCCCTGCAGCAAGCGCCCCTGCCCCGCCAGCCCCAGCGCCAGCAGCGTCGGCGCGTGCGCCAGGCAAATAGCCGCAATGGCGGAGAGGTTACGGGACTCGCCGGCATGTGAGGCAGCGGCCGCCGCCATGATGCCCGCCATGCCGGCAAGGCCCGCGGCGAGCAGCACAAGGCGCGCGCCAATGTCGTTTCCAGTCGGCATCAATGGTCTCCCTGAAGGGCCTGGTCCTGCGCCTCTTCCGCCGGCATCCGGTTTCCGCTAGAGCAGGACCTGCGAGTAGGACATTTTCTGATGAATGAGCAAGTCACGGTTGCGGGGGACGCGACCGCCCGAAAGTTTGCCCCGTCTTCGACATGGCGGGCGGAACTGCGTGCCACCTTCACCCTTGCCTGGCCGCTGGTGATCGCCCAGCTGGCGCAGAACGCCCTGACCACCACCGATGTCATCATGACCGGCTGGCTGGGCCCCACTTTTCTGGCCGCCGGCACGCTGGCGACCACATTCCTGATGCCCTTTCTGGTCGGCGGCATCGGCATTGTCGGCGCCGTTGCCCCGCTGGTCGCCCAGGCGCGCGGGGCGCGCGACATCAAGGCCGTCCGGCGGGTGGTCCGCCAGGGCATGTGGGCCGCCATTCTGATTGCCACGGTGCTGGTCCCGGTGCTCTGGCAGATCAAACCCATCTTCGCCGCTCTCGGCCAGGACCCCGGCGCCACCATCATGGCCGAACAATATATCCATACGGCCGTGTGGATGCTGTTCCCCGCACTGGGCATCATCGCGCTGCGTTCGCTGCTCTCGGCCTTTGACTCAACGCGCATCATCCTGCTGATCACGCTGGGCGGCGTCGTGTTCAACGCGGCGGTCAACTACGCCCTGATCTTTGGCAATTTTGGCTTTCCGCGCCTCGAGCTGCGCGGTTCGGCCATCGCCACCGTGCTGACCAATGTGCTGATGTTCGCACTGATGCTGACCTATGTGCTTCGCCACCGCCGCTTCAAGCGGTTCAACATCATGGAAGCCGGACTGGCCGCGGTTCCGCGAGATCTTCCGTATCGGCACGCCGATCGGCCTGACCGTGCTGTCGGAAGTGGGCCTGTTCACCGCGGCAGCATTGCTGATGGGCCTGCTGGGCACCGATGAAGTTGCCGCCCACGCCGTTGCGCTGCAATGCGCCTCCATGGCCTTCATGGTGCCCCTGGGCCTCGGCATTGCCGCCACGGTCCGCGTCGGCATCGCCTATGGCCGCGGCGACGATGAAGGCGTCCGCAAGGCCGGCTGGACTGCCTTCGTGCTGGGTACAGGGTTCATGACGCTGACCTGCGTGCTGTTCCTGACCATGGGACCGATCATCGTTTCCTGGTTCCTTGACCCCCGCTCGCCGGCAAACACCAATGCACTGGGGCTGGCCGTCACTTTCCTTGCCGTCGCCGGGCTGTTTCAGATCGTTGACGGGGCCCAGGTGGTCGCGGCCCATGCCCTGCGCGGCCTGAGCGACACGACAGTCCCGATGATCGTGGCGATTATCGGCTACTGGATCATCGGCCTGCCGGTCGCCTATGTACTGGGCCTGGTCTTGGACATGCGCGGGGTTGGCATCTGGCTGGGCCTTGCCGCCGGCCTGGCCGTTGCTGCAGTGGTGCTCGTTGCCCGCTTTGCCATGCGCGAACGCCTTGGCCTGATGCGCCGGCTCGCTTAGGCGAGCCCGCGCCGGGGCCAGTCGCCAAACCGGTTGCGGAACCAGGTGCGCTGCCGTTTGGCATATTGGTGGGTGGCGATGGTGGCCAGGGTAATGGCGTCATCCTGACCGCTGGCGCCATCCAGCCAGTCGCCGATTTCGCGCACCCCGATGGCCTTGGTCACCGGCAGGCCCGGATCCAGATCAAGCGCCCGCAGCGCCCGGACCTCGTCCACCGCCCCACCGTCAAACATGGCCGCAAAGCGCCTGGCAATGCGCTGCCGCAGCACATCGCGCTCCGGGTCGAGCACCATGCGTTCGACATCGAATGCCTCCAGCACACCGGTCTGCCTGTCATCCTGAAAGCCCGACAGCGGGCGCCCGGTAGCGCGCTTGACCGCCAGCGCCCGTATCAGGCGCTGTGGATCGACCACCTTGAGCCGGGCCGCCGCATCGGGGTCTTCGCGCTGCAGCAGCGCCAGTCGCTGCGCTGCATCGAGCGCTTGAATCTCTTGTTGAACCTGAGCAGTGATCGCTGCCGGAACCTCCGGAATATCGGCGAATCCATTGAGCAAGGCATCGAAGTAAAGCCCCGTACCGCCAACGAAAATCAGCGGCGCGTCGCCCGTGTCGTCAATGACGTCGCCCACGGCGCTCAGCCACTGCCCGGTGGAGAACCGCGTGGCTGCCGGCACGGTGCCGTAGAGGCGGTGGGGCGCCTGTGCCGTCTCATCGGGCCCCGGTCGCGCTGTCACCACGCGCAGCGTGTCATAGACCTGCATGGAATCGGCGTTGACGATCACCCCGCCCTGCGCGCGCGCCATGGCCAGCGCCAGCGCCGACTTGCCGCTCGCAGTCGGACCCGCTATCAGAACGGCACGCCGGCGGCCTGTCACGCGTTTTCCCCTCGAGTATTGTCCATGCCAGTCCTTTGCCTCATCGCCAATCCCATCGATTCCGAGCTCGACCCGGCTCTCGCCGCCGCAGTGGTGAAGCAAACCGGCGGTGAACTCAACTGGCTCGACCACGGCATTGCCTGCGAGATCATCGACCCGCTGTCAAGCGAGGCGCTGAGCCTGGCCCGCGAGGTTATCGGCGCGGCAAAGGTCGATGCCGCCCTGGTCCCCAGCCAGGGACGCCGCAAGCCGATACTGGTCGCTGACATGGATTCCACCATGATCAATGAGGAATGCATCGACGAGCTGGCGGCCGCCCTTGGCATCAAGGACCAGGTTGCCGATATCACCGACCGTGCCATGCGCGGCGAACTCGACTTTGCCGCCGCGCTCGATACCCGCGTGGCGCTGCTCAAGGGACTTGAGCGCAAGGTCATCGAGGAGGTCCGCCGCGAACAGATCACCCTGGCCCCCGGCGGGCGTGCCCTGATCCAGACCATGAAGGCCTATGGCGCCTATACCGCCCTGGTATCGGGCGGCTTCACCTTCTTCGCCGATTTCTTCGCCAAGCGGATCGGCTTTGACGAGGCCATTGCCAATGTCCTCGAATTCGATGGCGACCGGCTCACCGGCACCGTTGCCAAGCCCATCGTCGACAAATCGACCAAGCGCGAGCGCCTTCTCGCCCTGGCCGCCGAGCGCAACGTACCGCTCGAGCGCACCATGGCGGTCGGGGACGGCGCCAATGATCTGGACATGATCAGGATTGCCGGCTTCGGCGTGGCCCTGCATGCCAAGCCCGCAGTCGCCGCCGAGGCCGGCATTCGCATCGACCATGGCGACCTGACCGCCCTGCTCTATCTGCAGGGCTATACCGACGAAGACATCGTGCGATGATCTGGACAAGCGGCCTGTTTTCGCGGATTTGACCGTTCCCGAGGACAATCCCCTGCGGTTGCGCATACTTTAGCGATCGCCAGTCCGAACCCGGCCGGACGACAGCGATCAGCAAAAACAGCAAAGCCGGCGCAGGTGGCTGCGCCGGCTTGCTCAACTTGGTGATCGGACGCTGATTACTGCGCCGGAGCCGGCACAGTCACTTCCTGCGGCGGCGCCTCCACGGCGGGCTCGGGAACCTCCGTGCCCACGGTTGGCGTCAACTGCGAGCCATCCTGCAACGTCATGGTGGGCGCCGGTGTCTCCTCGATGCCCAGACCATCCAGAGCCGGTTCATTGCCAGCCGGCGCCGTCATCGGGGTCGCGGTTGGCTGAATCGGCGCTGCCGTGTTGACGGTTGCCTCGGGCAGAGCGCCGTTGGAGCCGAAGTAGCTGAAGAAGGCGCTGTAAGGCGACAGCACCATGGTGGTGCCAGTGCCCGGCAAGGCTGTGCGGTAAGCCTGCATGGAGCGGTAGAACTCGAAGAATTCCGGGTTCTGGCCATAGGCCGCCGCAAACAGACGGTTCCGCTCGGCATCGCCCGTACCACGGATGATTTCCGCGTCACGGGTTGCCGCCGCAACGATCTCGACCGACTGACGGTCAGCGATAGCGCGAAGCGACTGGGCCTGTTCCTGACCACGAGCCCGCAACAGTGCGGCCTCGGCCAGTCGTTCCGCCCGCATGCGTTCGAACGTCGTGGCCGACACATCGGAGTCCAGATCCGTGCGCAGGATGCGGACATCGACAACGTCAATGCCCAGCTTGGCCAGGTCGGGACGCACCAGATCGCGCACTTCCTGCATCATCTGCGCGCGCTGCTCGGACAGGGCGGCATTGAATTCACGCAGGCCGTAGACCTGACGCAGCGCGGAATCGAGGCTGGCCCCGATACGGTCCTCAGCCACCGACAGCTGACCTGTGGCGCGTTCGCGGAACAGGCGCGGATCGGAGATCTTGTAGGTCAGGAAGGCATCGACCTGGTAGAAGGCGTTGCCCGAAACCTGCACCCGCATATTGGCGATATCATAGCGCAGCAGCCGATCTTCAATGATCTGCACGCTGTCCACGAAGTCGGTCGGCACCTTGAAGTAGAGGCCCGGTTCAGTCCGCACATCGGTAATCTGACCGAAGCGCATCACGATGGCCTGCTGGCGCGTATCGACGATGTAGATCGACGAGAACACGACATAGAGAACGGCAAGAACGGCAACGCCGAGGATAATGAGACGGTTTTGCATGACTTAGTTCCCCGTCGTCGTGGTGGTCTTGGCGCCGGACCGCAATTCAGGCAGCGGCAGATACGGCACGACGCCATTGCCATCGGCACCGTTCTCGATCAGCACTTTCTCGGAACCACCGAGCACCTGCTCCATGGTTTCCAGATAGAGGCGCTTGCGTGTCACCTCTGGCGAGTTGACGTATTCGGCATAGACGGCGTTGAAGCGTTCCGATTCACCGGTTGCCTCCTGCACCACGCGGTTGGTGTAGGCTGCGGCATCTTCACGCAGCGCTGCCGCGCGACCGCGGGCATCACCCAGCAGGGTATTGGCATAGGATCGTGCCTCTTCCTGCAGACGGGTCTCGTCCTGGCGCGCACGCTGGACTTCGTTGAAGGCATCGATAACTTCGGCCGGTGGGCCTGCGTTCTCGATCAGCACCTGGCTGACATTCACGCCCAGATCGTAATTCTGCAGGATGCCCTGGGTAATCGCGAGCACCTCGGCAGACACGCCACTACGGTCGTCGCTGTAGATGTCCTGAGCCGGACGGCGGCCGACCACTTCGCGCATCGCGCTTTCGGCGGCAAACCGCACCATCGATTCCTGGTCACGCACATTGAACAGGTACTTGGCGGGATCGTCGATCGCCCAGAATACCGAGAACTGCACGCTCACGATGTTCTGATCGCCCGAAAGCATCAGCCCTTCGCTCGAGCCCGACGAACTGTTGCGCGCCGAGCCACTGGCATCGGACGCACCAATCTGGGTCTGGTTGACGGTCGTCACCACGCGCTCGACGGTTTCCACCGGCCAGAGCAGGAAATGCAGGCCCGGCATGGACAGCTCGTCCTTGGGCGTGCCGAAACGCATTTCAACGCCGACTTCCTGCGGGTCGACGGTGTAGACCGAATTCAGTCCCCAGAACGCGATCAGCGCCAGAGCGCCGCCGATCAGGGCCCAGCGACCGCCGGGCAGACCGCCCCGAAACTGATCGCGACCCCGGTTGAGAATGTCTTCGAGATTGGGCGAATTGTTGCCGCCGGGTCGACGCGGACCGCCGCCGCCACTGCCACCCGGTGCCTGCCCCCAGGGGCCGCCATTGTTGCGGCCACCCCCGCCTCCATTATTCTCCCACGGCATCGCGTCCCTTTCGGATTATGGTCTCTTCATTGTCGCCTTATATAGGCAAGCGCTCCGCTCGATCAATGCGGGGCGGCGATACGCCGCTCATAGACGTTAATCCGGTAGCGGCCCTCGTCCTTCGGACTGGGGGTTATCTCGGGTTGTTCGACCACCATCCACACCGCCGGATCGATGACCGGAAACAGCACATCTCCCGCCGGGGACAGTTCAATATGGGAGACGTAGAGCCGGTCCGCCCGGTCCATCATCTGGGCATAGATATCGCCGCCGCCGATGACCATGACTTCCTCGGCGCCGTCGCGTCGGGCAATCTCGCGCGCCAGCTCTATGGCAGCCTCAAGGTTCGCCACCACCAGCACACCCTCGGGCTGATACCCTGCCTGTCGGGTCACCACGATATTGCTGCGACCGGGCAAGGGCCGGCCCACGGTCTCAAACTGCTTGCGGCCCATGATCAGGGGCTTGCCCATCGTGGTGCGCTTGAAGAACGCCATATCCGATGGAATGCGCCAGGGAATTGTCTGGTCGCTGCCGATTACCCGGTTCTCGGCAACACCAACGATCATCGCGATCCGCACACTCATCGCGCCCCCAGCCTCAACAGATCTTCGCCATCGACCCGCACCTTGGTCCATTCGTCCTGCATCACCCCGCCCTGCGCCTTGTAGAAGGCGATCGAGGGTTCGTTCCAGTCGAGGACCCACCACTCAAGGCGCCCCAGACCTTCGGCAACGCAACGCCTGGCCAGGTGGACCAGCAGCGCCTTGCCGATGCCTTTGCCGCGCAGCACCGGATCGACATAAAGATCCTCCAGCCAGATGCCATGCCGGCCCTGAAAGGTCGAATAGGTATAGAACCACAGCGCAAACCCCACGGGCCGGCCATCCCATTCGGCGATCTCGCAGAACACTTTCGGATCGGCCCCGAACAGGTCGCGCGTGATGTCGGCCTCGTTCGCCTTGACCTCGTGCTCGAGCTTTTCATAGGCCGCCAGCGCCCGGATAAAGGCCACGATCTGGGCGGCGTCGGCGGCCTTGGCGGCCCGGATGGTCAGGGTCATTGCGTATCCGGCAGACGATTGAGAATGAGAATGTTGAGTTCCTTGACTGGCCAGAAATCCTGCTTGACCATTTCGAAGGTCGTAAGCCCGATCTTTTTGACCCCCTCCCCGCAGAACGACACCAGATTGGCTGCATCGCCCTTGTCGACCACGAGCCGGAAGTGTTCGATGCCATTGCCGGCCCAGTTGCCGCCGGTACTCAAGATATAGGAAATCCAGCTTTCGGTGAACGGCGCCGACCAGGGTTCGTCGGGGTTGGCCAAAGTCTTGCGTACGGCACTGACAAAGCTCTCGTCCGTGCAGTATTTCTCCGCATAGTCGGCCGCCGGATCATAGTCGTCAGAGGGTTCGGAGAGAAAACTCACCCCCACCGTGCCACCGACACTGGGCCTGTAGGTGTGGACCACTTCAACCGTCTTGCCAGCCGGGAAGATCGCCTCCCAGGTGTAGGTGGCGCGATAGGTCCAGCCGGGAAAAACGTGCTTTCTCATGCCCTGGCCGTCGTCAAATTCATCGGGCAAGAGCATGCCCAGATGCAGCAACCTCGTCCGCGTCTCGTCGTCCAGCGCGTCCGCGGCAGCCTCGGCTGCCGCGCTGATCGGCACCAGCGGCAAGCCCAGCTGGGTCAGTATTTTGGTGCGATCCACCCCCACCGCATAGGCATATTCGTGCAGTTGCGCGGTGACGGGCTGGCCGTCAAACGTGGTGGTGAACTCAAAGAGATTGTCATCGGGGCCCGTGGGAAACGCCGCCATCGAATAGAACGACGGCACGATGTCGGGCATCGGAAACGCGACCAGCACGTTCTGATCCTCTGCCCCCTCATTGCGAAACTGATAGACCACCCGGATCTGCTCAGCCGAGATGAACAGCTCTTCGCTGGCCATCACGATGTCCGAATTGGTGACGAATTCCAGGCCGCCGGTCGTCAGCACCGCCGACGTGTCGTTGGCAAAGGCTGGCCCGCACATCGCCAGCATCATCATGGCAGCACAGAGCAGTTTCATGGCGCTTCCCCCAAAAGCCAATATTTCCAGTCGCTTGCGACGCCAGACGGAATCTGTTTGAGCGCATGAACCGGCGTCGGCCTATCTAGCCCGATCCGTTAGCCGGGCGGAAGGTGCCTGAACCACTTCCGCTCAAGCGCCGCTTCAAGGTCAATCCGGTTATTGTGGGCGAACAGCAGCAGCATGGCAAGCACATCGGCCGCCTCATCCTCGAGCGCCATGCGGATTTCTGCCGGCGCGGCCCCCTTCAACCGGCCCCGCCCCGATAGCTTGAGGTACTCGGCCGTCAGCTCGCCCAGCTCTTCCTGCAGCTTGAGCAGATACCAGTCATCGTCGCGGGCAATGTCATTGCGCTGCGCATAGATGTCGGAAACCCGTGCCACCAGATCGCCGAGCCCGGCCAGGTCCCGGCTCATACCGCGATGGGCGCCTTGATGGTCGGATGTGGATCATAGCCCTCGAAGGCAAAGTCCTCGAAGACGAAATCTTCCAGCCGCGTTACCTGGGGGTTCATCACCAGCGTGGGCAGCGGCCGCGGCTCGCGCGTGAGCTGCAGCTGCGCCTGCTCGAAATGGTTGGAATACAGATGCACATCACCAAAGGTGTGCACGAAATCGCCGACCCCCAGCCCGGTTACCTGCGCCACCATATGCGTCAGCAGCGCATAGGAGGCGATGTTGAACGGCACACCCAGAAAGCTGTCCGCCGAGCGCTGATAGAGCTGGCAGCTCAATTTGCCGTTGGCGACATAGAACTGGAACAGGCAATGGCACGGTGGCAGGG
>CAXBKI010000005.1:0-18868 GCA_963975955.1 uncultured Devosia sp. | reverse complement strand
AAGCCATCATGGGCAACAAGCCCACGCCCTTCGAACGGTACTGAGCCAGGGCATTTGCCGCCGCCTGAACACGCGGCCTGATCGATCACCCTCCCCCGCTCGGGGAGGGTGACGACGGACTGATCGGTCACTAAATCTATTCCCCCCACCAGCCGCGCCGGGTTAACATAAGCCCATGACCGACCTTCCCGGGCGCCGTCCGCCGCCCATCCCCGAAACCGCCCCCAGCTTTCGCGAACGCATCGATAATCTGCGCCATCTGGGGCGTCTGCTCGCCCAGATCTGGCGGACCAGCAAGGCACTGACGGCGGCCAGCATCGGGCTGCGCTTGGTCGGTTCACTGCAGCCCATCGCCATGCTCTACGTGGGCAAGCTGATCATCGATGCCGTGGTCGAATTGACCAATACCACCGCACCGGGCCCGGCATTTGCCGATTGGTGGGCAAGCGGCCTGCTCACCCCGGTCGTCATTCTGCTGGCGATCGAGCTGGCGCTTGTGCTGGTCTCGGACCTGCTCAGCCGCATCACCGGACTGGTGGATTCGGTATTATCGGAACTGCACTCCAATACCGTCAGTGTCGAGCTGATGGCGCACGCCGCCCGGCTCGACCTGGTGCATTTCGAATCCGCCGAATATCAGGACAAGCTCGAGCGCGCCCGGCGACAGGCGGCGGGGCGCAATGCCCTGCTCAGCCAGATGTTCGGGCAGGCCCAGGACATCATCACCGTCGCCACCCTGGCCGCCGGCCTCTTCGTCTACGCCCCCTGGCTGATCCTGCTGCTGCCGCTCAGCTTTGTTCCCGCGGTATGGGGCGAGGCGCGCTTCAATACGCTGGCCTATATGATGAGCCGGTGGCGCACGCCCGAACGCCGCGAACTCGAATATATCCGCCATGTCGGGGCCAGCGCCGAGACAGCCAAGGAAATCAAGCTGTTCGGCCTGGGCGGCTTTCTCATCGCGCGCTTCAAGACCCTGGCGCAGTCGATCTTTCTGGACAATCGCCGCATCGCCATGCAGCGCTCGTTCTGGGGCGCGCTGTTCTCGGCCATTTCGACCCTGACCTATTATGGCGCCTATGGCTTTATCGTCTGGCGCACCATCACCGGCGACTTTTCGATCGGTGATCTGGCTTTCCTGTCGGGCTCGTTCCTGCGCCTCAACGGCCTGTTCCAGAAGCTGCTGCTCGGGTTCACCCAGATCGCCGGACAGTCCATGTATCTGGACGATCTGTTCTCCTTCTTCGAGATCGAGCCGGCAATCGTCTCCCCGCCGCAGCCCAGGCCCTTTCCCGAGCCCATCGCCCAGGCAATCGCTTTCGAGAATGTCGGCTTTCGCTATCCCGACACCGACAGCTGGGCCCTGCGCCATCTCAGCTTCACCCTCAAGGCCGGTGAGACCCTGGCGCTGGTGGGCGAAAATGGCGCGGGCAAGACAACTATCGTCAAGCTGCTCACCCGCCTCTACGACCCCGACGAGGGGCGCATTACCGTGGACGGCATCGACCTCAGGGACTTCGCCGTCGCCGACATTCACGCCCATATCGGGGTGATCTTTCAGGATTTCATCCGCTACAGCCTCTCGGCCCGCGACAATATCGGCGTCGGGCGCATCGAGGCGCAGCAGGACATGGCGCGCATTGCCAGCGCGGCCGAGCGCAGCCTGGCCGATGCGGTCATTGCCAAGCTCCCGCAGGGCTATGACCAGCAACTGGGGCGCCTGTTCAAGAAAGGTCGCGACCTCAGCGGCGGGGAGTGGCAGAAGGTGGCCATCGCCCGCGCCTATATGCGCGATGCCGGGCTGATTATCCTCGATGAGCCCACTGCGGCACTCGACGCCAAGGCCGAGGCCGAGGTCTTCTCCCGCTTCAAGAGCCTGGCGGCGGGCAAGACCGCCGTGATTATTTCGCATCGCTTTTCCACGGTGCGCATGGCCGACCGCATCCTGGTGATGGAGAACGGGGCGATCCTGGAAGCGGGCACCCATGCCTACCTGCAGGCCGCCGGATATCGCTAGCGCGGTTTGACGATCACCCTGCCCCTGATCTCCCCGGCCAGGATCTGCTCGGCCGCGGCGGGCAAATCCTCGAGGCCGATTTCGCGCACCAGATCGCCATAGGCGGCGCTGTCGAAGGTCTGGGCGATGCGCTGCCAGGCGGCGACGCGGGTGGCGTAGGGCTGCATGACGCTGTCGATGCCGATCAGCGTTACCCCGCGCAGAATGAAAGGCAGGACATTGGTATCGAGCCCGATGCCGCCGGCATTGCCCAGGCTGGCGACCGCGCCGCCATAATTGATCTGCTTGAGCAGCTTGCCCAGCACCTTGCCGCCGACGCTGTCTATGGCCGCCGCCCAGCGGGCGGATTCGAGGGGCTTGTCGGGCGCGGCGAGAAATTCGCTGCGCTCGACAATGCTGGTGGCGCCCAGAACCTTGAGCGCATCGGCATGCTGCGGACGACCTGACAGCGCAGCGACCGCATAGCCGAGCCTGGACAGCAGCGCGACGGCAATCGTCCCCACGCCGCCCGCCGCGCCGGTCACCAGTACCGGGCCCGCATCAGGGGTAAGGCCGGCGGCCTCGAGCCGGGTGATCGACAGCATGGCGGTCAGCCCGGCCGTACCCACCACCATGGCGTCGCGCGTAGTCAGCCCCTTGGGCAGCGGCACCAGCCAGTCTGCATTGAGCCGGGCGCGCTCGGCAAAGCCACCCCACTGGGTCTCCCCGACCCGCCAGCCGGTCAGCACAACCGCGTCGCCCGCGTCATAGCGTTCGTCAGCGCTGTCGCGCACGGTGCCGGCAAAGTCGATGCCCGCCACATGGGGGTAGTGCCGCACGAGGCCACCGCCACCGGTCAGGCACAGGCCATCCTTGTAGTTGAAGCCGGCCCAATCGATGTCCACGGTCACATTGCCGTCGGGCAACCGCCCCGCATCGATCCGGGTAACGGTCGAACTGACCCTTCCCTCGGCGTCCCGGTCGGTAAGCAGCGCACGAAATTCCATCGAGGTGACCCTTCTTGCCTGGCGTTGGACGACAGTCTGCCCTGTCCGGGGCGATTTTCCAATCCGCCGTTCCGCCGTCCGGACCCTTCGCAGCCGCGCCGCCGGCTCCGGCGATCGCCTCGACCAGCCGGAACCCATGCCCCTTGCATTGCTGAGAGGGGGCGCTATCAAAAAGTACGATGTCTTTGGCCTGCCCGGTAAGGGGGCAATTTGCAGAAGCGGCAATAATGCCCGTTAAGGCTACAATATGGGCCAACTTGCATATTTGCTCGGCAGCGCCTATATTGGTCTTTACGTTTCAGCGTATCACAGCTGCCCGAGAGCCAGACGACTAGGCTCTTGGCCTTCCTGATTTTTGCGAGCGTATTGTACCGACCGGCATGGTGCCGGGCGGTCGCGATGCTATTGGCCGCCAATTGTGCGCCCGCGTCGCGCTATTTGAGCATGGCCAGCGTTTCGCGGCCCAACAAGTAAACTGGTCCCGGCCAATTGCCGGACCAAATGAGAGATAATGACACAGTTTGATTTCCAGGCGCCTGCCGCGCTCTATCTTGGCAGCGACTGGCATGCGGCGGTGGCCCAGGGGTCCCGCACATTTCGTACCGCAGCCCAGGCACTCCGCTTCGCGATCGAAGAGGCGGCCCCGGTCAGCCTCAAAGGCGCCAGCCTTGAGTTGAACGGCAAGCGCCACAGCAACGAACAGATGATCTGGCTCTATCGGAGCCCTGACTATCCGCTGCCGCGCAAGAAGCTGCACCAGCCAATCCGGGCCCGCTCGCGGGCATTCGCCATCAAGGAGCCGACATGACCTTCAATTACAATGCCGCCGCCGAGCTGTTTCCCAGCCGTCGCGTGGCAAAGTCCCAGCAGACCCAGTATCGCCGCTTTGCCAAGGCCGCCGAAGCCATCCGCTTCTGCATGGAAGAGCTTCCCGAGGCCGGTCTGGGTGGCACGATCCTTGAGGTCCGCGGCGGCCGTTTTGATGGCCAGGCCATCAAGGCGCTCTATGAAGCCGAAGACTATCCGCTGCCGCGCCAGGAAGTCGCCGCTTAGGTCTTCAGCGCACGCAGCCCATTTCACGCAATAGCAAAAAGGCGGACGCCCGCAAGAGCGTCCGCCTTTTTGCTTGTCGATGCCGCAGCGTCAGGCGGCCTTGATGACCTCGACCACTTCGACGTCGAATACCAGATCCTGGCCGGCCAGCGGATGGTTGGCGTCGACCTTGACCGTGGTCTCGTCGACTTCAACGACACGGATCGGCAGCATGCCGCCATCGGCCGTCTTGGCCTGGAGCTGTGTGCCCACCGCAATGTCGATGCCCGCCGGCACCTTGTCGCGGCCCAGCGTCTGGACGGCTTCTGCCCGGTGCGGGCCATAGGCCTCGTCGCATGGAATGGTCACGGTGGATTTGTCGCCCGGCGCCATGCCGGTAACATGGGCCTCAAGGCCCCGTATGACCTGCCCTTCGCCCAGGATGAACTGCAGCGGCTCACGGCCCGCCGACGAGTCAAAACTGGTGCCGTCGGTGAGACGGCCGGCATAGTTGATGCGGACAGTGTCCCCGGTTCTTGCTTCGGTCATGGCTGTTCTCCTTAAAACTGCGGGCCGCATATCGGCCCGTTGTGGATCAGCCGCACGCCCGATTACGCGCGACACGGACCTTTAATGTAGGCAATTTGGCCGCGAATTAAACCAGCTGGGCCAGAAAACTGCGTTCGAGGCCCTCTGGACAGGCTCTGTGCCCGTCGCAGCGCCGCAACCAACCGCCGCCCATGCCCGACAGACGCGCTTGCAAATTGTATACATTGGCTGTCTTATGGCAGCCAAGCCAATCGCAGGGAGAGGAGCCCAGTGATGACAACCCAGACCTATCCAATGAACGCATGGTACGCGGCAGCGTGGGATATCGAGCTCAAGCGCGCGCTCCTGCCGCGCAAGATCTGCGGAAAACCGGTCGTTATGTATCGAAAGCAGGACGGATCGGCAGTTGCCCTAGCCGATGCGTGCTGGCATCGACTGCTGCCTCTGTCGATGGGCGCCCTGCACGGCGACAATGTCATTTGTGGCTATCATGGGCTGGAATATGACGACACCGGGCGGTGTGTATACATGCCGTCGCAGGACACCATCAATCCGTCGGCCTGCGTAGTGTCCTACCCCGTGGTCGAAAAACACCGCTTTATCTGGCTCTGGCTGGGTGATGCGGCGCTGGCGGATCCGTCCAAAGTGCCCGATCTGCACTGGAACGACGACCCCGAATGGGCCGCCGACGGCAAGCTGATCCACGTCAATTGTGATTATCGCCTGGTCATCGACAATCTGATGGATCTGACGCACGAAACCTATGTGCATGGCTCCTCCATCGGCAATCGGGCCGTGGCCGAGGCGCCGTTCACGGCCACCCATTCGGACCGCACGGCCACCATCACCCGCTGGATGAGCGACATCGACGCGCCGCCATTCTGGCGCGGACAGCTGGGCAAGCCCGGCAATGTCGATCGCTGGCAGATCATCAATTTTGAGGCACCGGCCACCATTGCCATTGATGTCGGCGTGGCGCCCGCCGGTACCGGCGCGCCGCAGGGGGACCGCAGTCAGGGCGTCAACGGCTTCGTGCTCAACACCATTACCCCCGAGACAGACAAGAGCTGCCACTATTTCTGGGCCTTCGCCCGTAACTACAGGCTTGCCGAGCAGCGCCGCACCCATGAGTTGCGCGAGGGTGTGGCCAATATCTTCCGGGAGGACGAGCTCATCCTCGAGGCCCAGCAGAACGCCATCGACAACAATCCCGACCATGTCATCTACAATCTCAACATCGATGCCGGCTCGATGTGGGCGCGCAAATTGATCGACGCCATGGTCGCCGATGAACAGCAACAGCGCGTGGCGGCGGAATAGCCGATGGCGGCCCCGCTTGCTCAAACCCGGCAGCAGTCGCAATCGCTCAAGGCGCTGATGGGCGTCCGCGACCTGGTGTTGGGCGGTCATGCCCGTTCCGGCGAACGCCTGTCAGAGGTGGCGATCGCTGAAAAGCTGGGCCTGTCGCGCACGCCGATCCGCGCCGCCCTGGCGCGGCTTGAACAGGAAGGCCTGCTCGAACGCATTCCCACCGGAGGCTTTGCCGTGCGCAGCTTTGCCCGGGACGAGGTGATTGATGCCATAGAGCTGCGCGGCGTGCTCGAGGGCACCGCTGCGCGGCTGGCTGCCGAGCGCGGCGCAACGCCGGCCAGGCTCAGCGCCATCAAGGCGCTGGTCCGGGCGCTGGACGAAACGGTGCGCGACAGGCCACAGGACATGGCCTTCGAGCGCTATGTCGAGCTCAACGCCGCCTTTCACCTGGCCCTGGCCGATCTGGCCGGGAGCCAGACGATACGGCGCGAAATCGAGCGCGTGACGCAATTGCCATTTGCCTCGCCCAGCGCCTTTCTCGACAAGCAGGCCGATGTTCCGGCCTTTCGGCAATCATTGCTGCTGGGGCAGGCCCAGCATCGCGCCATCGTCAATGCCATCGAGCTGCGCGAAGGTGGCCGTGCCGAAGCGCTGGCGCGCGAGCACGCTCGGCTGGCCCGGCAAAATCTCGAATATGTCATCGAGCAGGATCGTGGCCTGCTGTCCCGGGTGCCGGCTCTGGCCCTGGTTGGCGCTTAGGGGGACCGTCATGCGCAATAAACTCGATTGGCGGCGCGGTGTCGTCACCAGCGCGACCTTGATCGCCGACGACGTCAAATTGCTCGACTTTGCTGTTGATGGCGCCACGCCGCGCTTTGATCCCGGTTCACACAGCAACTTCAAGGTCGAACTGGCCACGGGCGAGGCGATCCGTACCTATAGCTGCCTGCCGGCGGCACCGGGTCATATCCGCGTTGCCGTCAAACATCACCAGCTCAGCCGCGGCGGTTCACGCTTCATGTGGACGCTTGAGCCGGGGGCCGGTATCGCGCTGACCATTCCCGAAAACCGCTTCGAGCTGGCTTGGCGCGCGCCCAGTTACCTGCTGCTGGCGGGCGGCATAGGCATTACCCCGATCTATGGCATGGCGCTGGCATTGCAGCAGCGCGGCCTGCCATTTCGCCTGGTTTACGGCGGCCGCAGCCGCAGCGTGATGGCCTTTGTCGAGGGACTGGAAAGCCAGTTGGGGGACCAGCTGGCGATCCGCGCCAGCGATGCCGAGGGACGCATCGACCTGGCCGCCGAGATCGCGGCGCTGCCCGCTGACGGGGAACTTTATGTCTGCGGTCCCATCGGCATGCTCAATGCCGTCAAGGCGGCATGGCTGGCGGCCAACCGTCCGATAGGCAGGCTGCGCTACGAAGTGTTCGGCGACAGCGGCCTGTTCACCGAAGCAGCCTTTTCGGTCGCCGTGCAGGGATTGGATCGTTCCGTGGATGTGCGGCCGGAGCAGACCTTGCTTGAGGCGCTGCTCGAGGCAGGGGTGGAGATGATCTATGACTGCCAGCGCGGCGAATGCGGACTGTGTACCGTGGACATCGTTTCCCATGACGGTCCGATTGACCATCGTGACGTTTTTTTCAGCGAAGCCGAAAAGCAGGAAGGCCAGCGCATGTGCGCCTGCGTGTCGCGACTGGCCGGTGGCCACGCGGTTATCGACGTCGGCTATCGTTCCTGACCGGCAGATGAAAAAGAGGGGCGCCAGGGCGCCCCTCCGGTCCCGCCACAGACGATTGGTCTACTTCTGAGTTTCAGCGGCAACCAGCGCCTGGGCCTTTTCGTACAGCGCCCGGCCATCAATGCCCTGGCCGTCCATGTCGCTGAACCACTGATCGATGGTGGGCTGAGCAGCGGCCTGCCAGCGGGCGGTCTCGGCTTCATCAAGCGTGATGATATTGTTGCCCAGCTTCTCGGCGATGGCCAGGCCGGCGGCATCGCCCGCATCCATGGCCTGGCCGAACATGCGGGCGGTTTCGACACCGGAATGGGCATCGATGATCGCCTTGAGATCGTCGGGCAGCTTATCGTAGCTGTCCTGGTTCATGACGAAGCCGAAAGTCTGGGTGTAGAGCCCGTGGTCCCCGGAAAAGCCGGTATGGTTCTTGACCAGTTCGGCCACCTTGAGCGAGGGCGTCACTTCCCAGGGAATGGTCGTGCCATCGATAACGCCCTTGGAGAGCGCTTCGGTCACGGCCGGCACAGGCATCCCGATCGGCTCGGCACCAAGGCGCCCCAGCATGTCCGAAATCACGCGCGAACCGCCGCGGATCTTCATACCGGCGAGGTCTTCGAGCTTGGTGATGGGGTTCTTGGTGTGGAACAGGCCGGGACCGTGCGCGTGCACGGCAATCAGGTGTACGCCCGCGAATTCGTCCATCGCATTCTCTTCGACATATTTCTGGAACGCCACCGAGGTTGCTTCGCCCGTGGTCACCAGAAACGGCATTTCGAAGACTTCGGATTTGGGAAACCGGCCGGGCGTATAGCCAAGGACGGTCCAGATGATGTCGACCACGCCATCCTTGGCCTGATCGAACAGGGCCGGAGGCGCGCCGCCCAGCTGCATGGCCGGATATAGTTCGAACTTGATGCGCCCGCCGGACTCCTCCTCGATCGACTTGGCCCAAGGCTCGATCGCCTTGGCGGGAATGGTGGCCTGCGCCGGCAGCATCTGGTGGATGCGCATGGTAACGTCCTGCGCCATCGCGCTGCCGCACAACAGCGTCGCGGCGAGCGCGCCCGCCAGAATAATCTTGATCTTGTTCATCGTCTCACTCCCTATTTTGCGCATCGGCATGCGCGTTGCAGTCTTGGGTTCCAGATCCGGCCATCACTTCCTCCTCGAAGAACGGCCGGCAGCTTCAGTAGAGCAATCGCACCAGGAACAGCGTCACGGCCGGAAACGCGGCCAGAATTGCAGTCCGGACAAGATCACTCGCGACAAAGGGCAGGACGCCCTTGTAGGTCTGGCCGAGCGTGGTCGACTTGGCCATGGAATTGATCACGAACAGGTTCATGCCCACCGGCGGGGTAATCAGCCCCACCTCCACCACGATCAGCACCAGAATGCCGAACCAGATGGCAAATTCATCGGGCGACAGGCCAAAATTGAGCGCGGAGACCATTGGGAAGATGATCGGGACGGTAAGCAGGATCATCGACAGCGAATCCATCACGCAGCCAAGCAGCAGGTACAGCACCAGAATGGCGACCAGCACGACCCAGGGATTGAAGCCCTGCGTGGTGACCCAGTCGGCTGCAACCTGCGGCAATTGGGACATTGCGAGGAAACCGTTGAGCGCGCCTGCACCCAGCACGATCAGGAAGATCATGGCGGTGGAGGACGCCGTCGACAAAATGGCCTCAATGAAGTTTGAGCCCGTCAGCGAGCGGTTGAGCAGGGAAATGAGTGCGGTGCCCGCCGCGCCGATCGCCGCCGCCTCTGTCGGGGTGAACACCCCGCCATAGATCCCGCCGATGACCACGATGAACACCACCAGCACCGGCCAGACGCCCCCCAGCGCGGCAAAGCGCTCCCTGTAGGACGCCCGCTCTGCCCTGCCGGCGGAGCCTGGATTGACGCGGACATAGATGGCGATGGTGATCATGTAGCCCACGGCCGCCAGGATACCGGGGATGAAGGCGGCCATGAACAGCTTGGAAATGTTCTGTTCGGTCAGGATGGCGTAGATGACCAGGATGATCGAGGGGGAATGAGAATGCCCAAGGTTCCGCCAGCGGCCAGCGTGCCGGTCGCCAGGGCGCCCGAATAGCCATATTTGCGCAGTTCGGGCAGCGCGACCTGTCCCATGGTCGCCGCGGTGGCCAGCGAGGAGCCGCAGATCGCGCCAAAGCCGGCACAGGCCCCGATCGCCGCCATGGCGACGCCACCCTTGCGGTGGCCCATCCAGGTGGCCGCCGCCTTGAACAGGGCGGCCGACATCCCGCCCAGGGTCGCGAACTGGCCCATCAGCAGAAACAGCGGCACCACCGACAGCGAATAACTGGCAAAGGTACTCTGGGTGAGGCTCTTGAACTGCGCCATGACCGGGTTGAACGACCCCGTCACCAGATAGGAGCCGCCAATGCCCACCACCAGCATTGCCAGACCGATGGGAATGCGGATGAATATGAGGGCCAGCACGACCGGAAACGACCAGAGCCCGAGTTCGACATTGCTCAATGGACTGCCCCCTGCCCGGCTTGAGGCCGCCGGCCGGCCAGGGCGCCTGCGAAAGTGGTTATCAACAGATAGGCCGCCACGATAACCAGAACGAAAAGGCCGATCAGGCCGGCGGCGTAGGACCACCACAAGGGCATCCGCAACAGCAGCGTGGTTTCTCCATAGGCGAACTTGTCCATGGTCCCCAGCGCGTGGCGCCAGGTGAGAAAGACGGCAATGACCAGCATCAGCGCGTCGCATACCAGCAGGAGCCAGGCATTGAAGCGCGGACCGGCCAGATCGGTGAAGATCGAGACAACCGCATGACCGCGCATGAGGTGGGTCCAGGGCAGGAAACAGAACACGGCAAAGCCCGTGGCGGCTTCCACTATCTCGTAATCGCCGGTAATCGGCCCCAGGCCCATCCAGATCAGCGAGCGACCCGTGACACTGAGCACAATCAGCACCACAGTGGCTGTCAGCGCCAGACCGCCAGCAATGGCGACGACCCTGGCCAGCCCAAATACGAACCGGCCTATTGCAATGCTATTCATCTCAAAAGGCTCCTCCCTCTTGCAATGATCGTCGTCGTCGTCCGCCACACCAGCCGTTTCCGAACGTCTGAAACAGCCGCTACAATGTGCTCCTCCGGTGGGCCGGCTAGATGAAGTTCGGCTTGCGCTTCTGCAGGAACGCCTGCAATCCCTCTTCGGCGTCCACCCCGGTCTGGCTCAGCGCCGCAGCCAGACTTTCGGCATACAACCCGTCTTCTGCGGACATGTTGGCAATGCGCGAAATCGTCTGCACGATCAGGTAGTTGACGGTAGCAGAATTGGTGGCAATCTGTTGCGCCAGCGCCTCGGCCCTGGCGAGCCCCCCTTCAGCGGGCGCCAGATAATGCGCCAGGCCAATCCGCTCCCCCTCCTCGGCGGAATAGGTCCGGCCCGTCAGCATCATCTCGGTCAGTCGGTCGGCGCCGATGATCGCCGCCAGCCGCACCGTCGCGCCGCCACCCACAAAGATCCCCCGCTGGCCCTCGGGCATGCGAAACATCGTCCCTGGTTCGGCCACCCGGACGTGGCAGGCCGCCGCGATTTCCAGCCCGCCGCCCATGACCGCGCCGCTCATGGCGGCGACCACCGGCACGCCGCTATACTGGATCAGGCCCATAACCGCGTGCCAGTTGCGCGAATGGCGCATCACCGCCTGCGGTTCGCGTCGCACCTGTTCGCTCAGGTCGAGCCCTGCAGAAAAATGCCCGCCCCGGCCTGAAAGCACGACCGCCCGCACGCTGTCGGGGATGGCGCTGAAAAAGGCTCTGAGGGCTTCGATGGTCTCGTCATTGACGGCATTGCGTTTGGCAGGCCGGTTGAACTGCAGGTGGGCAATCGCCCCCTCGAGTCTGATATCCAAAACCGAACCAGGCTGGCTCATCAACAACGCCCCGATATTCGCCCATTTCCAAGGCGGTTTTTGACGACACCGCCCAATCATGAAATGTTCTACATCATAACAATTCGAGGCGCTAGCGGGATGAAACAAATCTCCGACATTGTCTTCACCCTCAAGGCCATGGGCGCCCTGGCGGCGACCGGAACCCGGGATGGCGCGGCGACCGAGCAGGCACGATTGGGACAATTTGTGCGCGCAGCCCTCTTGCTCGATGCCGCCGCTCTGCGAATAAGGTGTCAGAGCCTCGCACGCATTGAACCAAAGGATATCTGATGGACCAGGCAAGTCCCGCGCTGCGGACAAAATCGAAACGTCAGCGCCTGGATGACAGCGCCGTAACCGAGATCATCGGCTACCGGCTGCGGCGCGCCCAGGTCAGCGTGTTCCAGGAATTCATGGCGCGTTTCGCCGATTATGAAATGCGCCCGTCGGAATACTCCGTCATGGCGCTTATCGCCAGAAATCCGGGTAGCAAGCAGATCGAGATCGCCAAGGCGCTGGGGATCAAGCGCGCCAATTTCGTGGCATTGATCAATGCACTTGCCGCGCGTGGACTGGTCGATCGTCGCCAGCCTGCCAATGATCGGCGCTCCCATGCGCTGTTCCTGACATCTGAGGGCCAGGACATGATGACAAGCCTGGACGCCGTGCAGGCCCGGTTTGAAGCCGACTGCGTCGCCAGATTGGGCGGCCCGGAAGCCCGCCAGCAACTGATAGACCTGCTGGCGCGGCTGACCATCGCTACGCCATAGCCAGAAGTCGGCCTATTGCGAGAGCGCGTCGATTACCTCCTGCGGAATCGGCAACGACTTTATTTGCCCCGGATTGGCAGGGTCAGCGCCGGTCCAGACCCGCACTTCATGCGCCTCGACGGCCAGCTCGCCTGCATTGAACAGCTTGTGACCAACCACGAAACTGGAGCGCCGCAGTTCCGAGATGGAGGTCTCGATGGTGACCAGGTCACCAAACCGGCTTGGCTTGATAAACTTGGCGCCGGTATCGACCATGGCTATGCCCAGAATACCGAACTTCCTGATCCAGACGATTTTCTTGATGCCCAGCGCCGCTTCGAACAGATAGGCCGTCGAGGCGTCGAACATGCGGAAATAATTGGGATAAAACACGATACCGGCGGGATCGCAGTCGCCGAATTCGATCTCCACCGTGCGGCTGTTCACAAGCATTGCATCGAGCCGCACGATCTCGCCATTGAGATAGTCGTTCTCGATCATCGCCAGCACCATCTGTGCAAATTCCTCGGGCTCACCCAGGCGCGAAGGATAGGGAATTGCCGCGCCCAATGCCTGCTGCGCCACCTGCGGCAACTCCGCCAGCAGCGGCGTCTTGAACAGACCCGGCGCGATGGTCAGCACCCGAATGCCGAACCGGGCCAGTTCACGCGCCACCGGCAAGGTCAACGCGGCGATACCCCCCTTGGATGCGGCATAGGCCGCCTGCCCGATCTGGCCCTCGAAGGCGGCAACCGAAGCCGTTGAGATGATGACGCCGCGTCCGCCATTGGGAAGGGGGTTGGCCACCGACATCTCGGCGGCGGCCAGCCGCATCATGTTGAACGTGCCAAGCAGATTGACCCGGACGATCTTTTCAAACGCCGCAAGTGGCAGGGGGCCGTCGCGCCCCACGACGCGGCCGGCGCCGCCGATGCCGGCACAATTGACCAGAATATGGGGCACGCCAAATTCCGCGCGGCTGGCCGCCAGTGCGGTCGTAGCGCTCTCGGGGTCGGCCACATCGCACCGCGCAAACAGACCACCGATCTGGCTGGCGACAGCCTCGCCGGCCGCCGTGTTCAGATCCAGCACGGTGACTTTGGCCCCCCTGGCCGCCAGCGCCCGCGCCGTGGCCGCGCCCAGCCCCGAACCACCGCCGGTGACCAGCGCCGTCGTGCCGGCAATGTTCATGGCCTTGCCCCGGGGTTTTCGATGAGCAGGGCAATGCCCTGACCGCCGCCAATGCAGGCCGAGGCGATGCCATAGCGCAGACCGGCACGCCTCAGTTCACGGGCCAGCGTCAGCGCGAGCCGCACGCCCGTGGCACCCAGCGGGTGACCAATGGCAATAGCGCCGCCATTGACATTGACCTTGGCCTGGTCGAGCGCCAGCTCGGCAATGCAGGCCAGGATCTGCGCGCCAAACGCCTCATTGATCTCGAAGCGATCGATCTGCTCGATGTCCAGGCCGCAGGCATCAAGGACAGCGCGGATGGCCGGAGCCGGGCCGATACCCATTATCTGCGGCGGCACGCCCACCGATGCGCCGCCCAGGATGCGGGCCAGCGGCTTGAGCCCCCTGTCCGCCACATACTGACCTGAACCGACCAGCGCCGCGGCTGCGCCATCAACAATGGCCGACGAATTGCCCCCCGTCTGCACGCCGCCAAAGGCAGGTTTGAGTTTTGCCAGCACCTCAAAGCTCGAGGGCCGGATATGGCTGTCCCGGGACACGCTGTCGACACCCCCGGGCAATTTGATGCCGCGGCTTTCCAGCCCCGCAATGGCAAACTGCTCGCTAACCACCGGGACGATCTCCTCGGCCAGGATGTCGGCCTGCTGAGCGGTAACCGCACGAGCAAAGCTCTGGGCGGCAAAACGGTCCACGGCTTCGCGCGAGATCCGATATTGACGGGCCAGGTTCTCGGCGGTGTCGCCCATATTGCACTGCACCGCGGGATCCATCAGCGCTTCCCACAGAAAGTCCTTGAACGCCACCTGTCCCATGGCAAAGCCATTGCGATGGGTATAGGCGGCAATCGGATTGCGGCTCATCGACTCGGTGCCCACGCCCAGGGCCAGTTCGGCCCGGCCCAGCGACACCACATCGGCGGCCTGCATCAGCACCTCGATGCCGGTGCCGCAGATGCGCTGTACCAGATGGGCCGGCCGGTCGACCGGAACCCCGGCATAAAGCCCGATATGGCGTGGCGTCACATAGGCGTCGAAGGAAGCCTGCGCCATCGAGCCGGCAATTGTGGTGCCGATATCGGCAGGATCAATGCCCACCCGCGCGATCGCGGCCTTTGCGGCCTTGATGCCCAGATCAATGGGCGAGATGGCAGCAAGGGCCCCCCGATAGTCGACAAACGGGGTCCGCATGCCATCGATCAGCCACGCATCGGCGTAGCGGGCCCGCAAACCATTGGAAGATCTGGACATTCAGCGATCCTTTCGGGCGAAGGTCAGCACATGGTCGGGGGCTGGGTCAGTGTACAAATCGGCATGCAATTGGGATCGGGCCGCGAGCACGGCGCGCTGATTGATCGAGCCTTTGTCGGTAACTTCACCTGCATCCAGGGCAGGCAGTTCGGCCAGAACAATGCCGCGCGCGATGTGGCCTGCACTTCCTGTCGCCTTGGCAGCCAGCGCCTCGAAGCGTTCCGCACCAGGGGATGGGCGACAATCTGGGCGCCCGTTGCGTCCGCATCCAACCCGGCCAGCCGGCGGCAGGCGTCAAGATCGGGGAAGATGAGTGCACCGATGTAGTTTCGGTCCAGCCCCGTCAGCACCAGATCGCGCATGAGCGGCGCCGCCGCGGCGATTGCGGCGCTGCGTACGCCCCCCATGTCCACCCAGGTGCCGGTAGAGAGCTTGAAGTCCTCCGTCACGCGACCGTCAAAGACAAAACCGGCAGACACATTGCCCGGCTCGGCGAATTTGAGGGCGTCACCGATTTTGTAATAGCCTTCTTCATCGAAGGCGTCGGCCGTCTTGTCGGGCTGCTTCCAATAGCCCGGCGTGACATTGGGGCCGCGCAGGCGCAGTTCGAGCTTGTCGCCGGACGGCACCAGCTTGACCTCCATGCCCGCCGCGGGCAGCCCGACCAGCCCGGCGCGATCCACTGTCCACGTCGTGGTAAAGGCAAAGGGCGCCGTTTCGGTCGAGCCATAGCCGGTGATGATGCGAATGCGTTCGCCCGTAGCGGCCTGGGCGGCGCTGTCCAGGCCATCCCAGACATGCTGGGCCAGGCTGGCGCCGGCATATTGCATGACCTGCAGCCGGCTGAAAAAGGTCTGACGCAGCCGGTCGTTCCCAGCCAGGTGCTCGACCAGCAATTCATACCCCTTGGGCACGTTGAAGTAGAGTGTGGGCGCGACTTCCTCGAGATTGCGCACGGTCCGCTTCATGCCCTCTGGCGTGGCCACACCATCGTCAATGTAGAACGTGCCGCCATTGTACAGCGCAATGCCCAGATTGTGGCTGCCGCCCGCCACATGGTTCCAGGGCATCCAGTCGATCAGCACCGGCGACGAGTCGGCCAGAAAGGCCAGCGCGGTCCGGATCATCTCCTGATTGCAGGTCAACATGCGTTGCGTGGTGATCACCGCCTTGGGCATGCCGGTCGAGCCGGAGGTGAACAGCAGCTTGGCCACGCTGTCGGGAGTGACGGCGGCGGCTGCGACAGCGACGGCAGGCGTTACCGGCGTCTGCGCCAGACTGGCCCAGAACCGGGTATCGCGACCGGGTACGGCATTGGCGCGCACCAGTGCAGGAACCGACGGATCGAGCGCCGCCGCAATGGCCGGCGCGAACCGGGCACCGTCGCTGGCATAGACCAGACCGGGCTGCAGCAATTGCACGATATGCTTGATCTTGGCGAAATCCTTGGACACCAGCGAATAGGCGGGCGACACCGGCGCATGCGGCACGCCAACCAGCATGGCGGCGTAGCCAAGCAGGGCGTGTTCGATCTCATTGCCAGAAAGGATCAGCAGCGGCCGGTTGGCGTCCAGCCCCGCCTCGAGCAAGGCGGCGGCCAGCGCCTGAACCTGCGCGTAGGCCTGGGAATAGGTGATGCGGCGCCAGGCCCCGTCAGTGGCGCGATCCGCCAGGAACACGGCATCGGGTTGTTCCTCGGCCCAGCGCGCCAGGACATCGGTCATGGCCCGCGGATACGGCCCCAGCGTTTCGCTGGACCGCTCATAGACGACGCCGTCCGGTCCCTCGGTCATTCCAGCGCGCATTTCCCCCATCCGCACTGGTCGATAGACAGCGCTGTCCAGCATCGCCGCTTCCCCCTATTATTGTTATGCAACATAACAATAATGCCGATGCGACTTCAAGAGCCTTGCGCGCCATCGGCAAGAGCCATTGCAGCGATATGTGATCCAGGCAAAATCTCGACTCGAGCGAGCGCGCGACGCCTGCCGCCGGCATCACCGAACCGCCGGCCTTAGGGGTTCAATCCGGAAGATGCAGAAAACCAGGCCACCAGTTCGGCGGTATTGCGCACACCCACCGCCCGCGTCAGGCGCAACCGGTGGGCTTCGACCGTGCGCCGGCTCAGCCCGATCTCGGCGGCGATGGCAGCATTGGTCTTGCCCTGTGCCACCAAGGTCATAATTTGCCGCTGCCGACCGGTCATGGCCGCCTGAGTGACCGGACGGTTCATCGGCTCAAAACAATACAGCGCCTCCGCGAATGGATCGGCGCCATGGCGCGAACGGCCATTGACCCGGCACCAGAAACGTCGCTCGCCGGCTCCCACCATGATGCGCTCATCATAGTAGACCTGCCCCCCCGGCAGGTGGCTGCGCCACATCTGCCCGGTGCGCACGAAATCGGCCAGCTTGGGGTAGAGGCGCGAAAAGCTCTGATCCACCAGCTCGTCGCGGCTAAAACCGAACAGATCGGCGAACTCGGCATTGCAGTCGCGGATGATGCGATGGGTGGCAAACACCATCGGCACGGGAATATCGCCCAGCGCAAAGCGCCGCAAGCTAGGCTCAGAACTGTCCGGCAGAGATGCGACCATAGGGTATAAATACGACTAACCGCTGTCGACCCGCAAGACCTAGCTTTGCCCAAAGGGTGGTGGTGCGCGAAGCGGCGCCGCCAAGTTCCGGGAGGAGGACGGGCTTTGCAGAAAGTCT
This sequence comes from uncultured Devosia sp., assembly GCA_963975955.1. Classification (GTDB taxonomy): domain Bacteria; phylum Pseudomonadota; class Alphaproteobacteria; order Rhizobiales; family Devosiaceae; genus Devosia. The sequence goes on along the minus strand of CAXBKI010000005.1, from coordinate 1,416 downwards.
ATGCGGACGCGACAGAGGCGCTGGCAGGATTGCTGGTCGACGGGATGGTGGTGATGGCCGGCGGCTTTGGCCTGTGTGGCATTCCCGAATCCCTGATCGCCGCGATCAGGGAGTCAGGCGCCACGAACCTGACCATCATATCCAACAATGCCGGTGTGGACGGCATCGGACTGGGAACATTGCTGGAAACCCGGCAGGTCAAAAAGATGATCTCGTCCTATGTCGGGGAAAACAAGCTCTTCGCCCAGCAATATCTGGCTGGCGAGCTGGAAATCGAATTCACGCCACAGGGCACGTTGGCCGAACGCATCCGTGCCGGCGGCGCCGGCATTCCGGCCTTCTTTACCAAAACAGGCGTCGGCACGCTGATTGCCGAAGGCAAGGAAGTACGCGAGTTCGATGGCGAACTGTTTGTGATGGAGCGCGGGCTGGTGGCTGATCTGGCCGTGGTGCATGCCTGGAAGGGCGATGCCGAAGGCAATCTGGTCTATCGCAAGACGGCGCGCAATTTTAATCCCATGATGGCCACGGCCGGCAAGGTAACGGTCGCCGAGGTCGAGCATCTGGTGGAGACAGGCGATATCGAACCCGATCAGATCCACACGCCGGGCATTTTTGTCTCGCGCCTGATCCACTTTCCCGATCCCGCCAAGCATATCGAACAGCGCACCGTGCGTTCGCACGCCGCAGCGGAGGCAAACTGATGGCCTGGACACGTGAGCAAATGGCCGCCCGAGCCGCGCGAGAATTGCAGGATGGTTTCTATGTGAACCTGGGTATCGGCATTCCCACGCTGGTCGCCAACTACATTCCCCAGGGCATGGATGTGCGGCTGCAGAGCGAGAACGGCATGTTGGGCATGGGGCCGTTCCCGTTCGACGGCGAGGAAGACGCCGACCTGATCAATGCCGGCAAGCAGACCATCACCGAATTGCCGATGACCAGCTTTTTTTCCAGCGCCGACAGCTTCGGCATGATCCGGGGCGGTCACATCGACCTGTCGATTCTGGGCGCCATGCAGGTGGCCGAAAATGGTGATCTGGCCAACTGGATGATCCCGGGCAAGATGGTCAAGGGCATGGGCGGCGCCATGGATCTGGTGGCGGGGGTCAAGCGTGTGGTCGTGGTCATGGAGCATGAGGCCAAGGGATCACCCAAGCTGCTCAAGAGCTGCAACCTGCCCCTGACGGGCCAGCGCGTCACCGATCTGGTGATCACCGATCTGGGGGTATTCAGGCTCGCGCGCACCGGCGCGCCCTCAATGGTGCTCATTGAATTGGCCGACGACGTCAGCCTTGACGAGATCACGGCAAAGACTGAAGCCGCGTTCACTGTGCAGCTGGCAAGCGGGGTATCGGCATGACAGACATCGTGATTGCAGGAGCCGCCCGTACCGCCGTGGGTGCCTTCATGGGG
>CAXBKI010000004.1:0-18978 GCA_963975955.1 uncultured Devosia sp. | reverse complement strand
AGGCGTGATTGGACCGGACGAAGGCGCGCCCTCCGCACCTTGACCCCTTCAAGGTGCGACGCATGCGCTCGCCCCTGTCCGACCCCGTTGTCTCCGCAGCAAAAAGGCGAGATCGAAGAGTATGACCTCTTATGACCAAACGCCGCCGCCATTTTCCGAAGACAGCCTGGATCCATCTGACTGGAATGCCTTTCGCAAGCGGTTGCATGCCATGGTCGACACTGCCGTCGATAAGATGGAGCATACGCGCGAAGGCAGAGTCTGGACGCCGCCTCCCGAGGATATGAAAGACGCTTTCAGTCTTTCGGAAACCGGCCTGCCGCCGGAAGGCGAAACCTATACGCCGGGCACGCCGAATATGTGGACCATCGCGTCCGGTGATGACGAGCTCGGGCTGGTTTACATGCCCATGGGCAATTCGGCCGTAGACTATTGGGGCGGCGATCGTTCCGATGCCGAGAATACCTATTCGACTGCCATTGTGGCCCTCGATGTGGAAACCGGCGATGTCGCCTGGAGCTACCAGACCGTGCATTACGACGTTTGGGACTATGATCTGGGTGGACAAGGCACGCTGGTGGACTTCCCCACGGCTGAAGGTCCCGTGCCTGCCATCATCATGCCATCCAAGCAGGCACAGTTCTACATCCTGAACCGCGCCACCGGTGAGCCGCTGGTCAATATTGAAGAGCGTCCGGCGCCTCAGGGGGGTGTCGAACCTGAGCGGCTGTCGCCGACCCAGCCCTATGTCACGGACTTCCCCAATCTGCTCAAGCCGGATCTGACCGAGGCGGATATGTGGGGCACGACGCCGCTTGATCAGCTGTGGTGCCGCATCCAGTTCCGCCAGGCGAGCTATGATGGCGTCTACACGCCACCAACGGTGGATCAGCCGTGGATCCAGTTTCCAGGCTATAATGGTGGTGTGGACTGGGGTGGCGTCGCCGTCGATCCTGAGAACAACATCATGATCACCAATTACAACAACATGCCCAACTACAACCAGCTTGTGCCCCGTGAAGAGGTCGATGAACTCGGCGTGCTGCCGATCACCGATCCGAACTATGATGCCGATGCCGGTGGCGGTTCGCATGGCAGCCTGAGCCCGCAGGCCCAGACGCCGTACGGCATCCGGGTCAATGCTGGCTGGCGCGTGCCGTTTACGGGCATGCTCTGCAAGCAGCCACCCTATGGCGGCATCGCAGCCATTGATCTGGAAACCCGCGAAGTGCTCTGGGACCGCCCCTTCGGCTCGGCCCGCAAGAATGGACCATTCGGCATTCCGTCCATGCTGCCGCTCGACATCGGCACGCCCAATAATGGCGGTGGCTTTGTCACGGCGTCGGGTCTGTTCTTTATCGGCGCTGCCACTGACGACATCTTCCGTGCCATCGATATCAGGACCGGCGAAGAGGTGTGGCAGGTTGAACTGCCGGCCGGTGGGCAGGCAACGCCAATGACCTACGAGGCCGAGGGTCGCCAGATCGTGGTGATCAATGCGGGTGGCCATGACTTCATGGAGACCCCGATCGGCGACTACTTCATCGCCTATGCATTGCCCGAAAGCGCTGCCAACTAGAACTGCAGACAGGATCTCATGCCAGCGTCACTCTACCTGATGACCTATTGCGGTCCACCGCCGCTCCCGGACGATATCTGGGGGCGGTGGAATCTTGACCCGGTGCTGTTGGCGGTGATGGCCATCTGCACGGGGCTGTTCCTGGTCAATCGATCGATGACGACGCGCGAAAGAGCCAGCTTTGTGGCAGGCATGGCGGTACTGGCCATTATCTTCGTCAGCCCGCTTTGCGCACTGACGGTTGCCCTGTTCTCCGCACGCGTCGTGCACCATGTTCTCCTCGTGGCCGTCGCCGCACCGCTGCTGGCTTGGGCGCTGGTCCGTCAGGCGCGCGGAAAGGCCTCGGCTCTGGCCAATGGCCTGCCAAGCCTGCTGACGCCGCTTCTGCTACTCCATACAGTCATCTTCTGGGCGTGGCATGCGCCAGATGCCTATGTGCAGGCGCTCGCCAGCACGCCGGTCTACTGGCTGATGCAGGGCACGCTGCTGATCAGCGCTCTGTCATTCTGGGCCGCCGTACTGCTGGCCTCCCCTGCCCGCGCCATCACCGCCTTGGTGGCGATCACCGTTCAGATGGGCCTGCTGGGCGCACTCCTGGTCTTTTCAGGCCTGCCGCTTTACGCGCCCCATTTTACCACCACGCTGGCCTTTGGCATGGATCCCCTTGCGGACCAGCAACTGGCCGGACTGATCATGTGGGTGCCGGCGAGCCTGCCCTATCTATTGGTCGCCGTCCTGCGCCTGTCATCGTGGTTGCGCCACAGCGAGGCGCGCCAAGCGTGAGTGCAATCTTGCTCAAACTCGTCCACGTTCTGGCCATTGCCGGCTGGTCAGCGGGGCTGCTCGGCTTGCCACTGCTCTATTGGCAGCGCAACAATCTGGAAGACAAGGCGCTATACCGCCTGCACAATTTTACGCGCTTCTTCTACGTCCGGCTGGTGTCGCCGGCCGCATTCGTTGCCGTGGTGTCCGGCCTCGTCCTGATCTTCGTCCAGGCGACTTTTGAGCCGTGGTTCTCGCTCAAGCTGGCACTCGTGGGGATGCTGGTCATCATCCACGTGATGAACGGACTGATGATCCTGCGCCTGTTTGAACCCAACCAGAGCTACCCAGTCTGGCGCGTCGTCGCTGTGACGGTGCTGACCACGTGCGTCATCGCGGCCATCCTTGCGACGGTGCTGGGAAAGCCCGAATGGTTTGCCGCAACCTGGATCACGGCCTTTTTTGCCCCAGGCGCACTCGGTGACATGCTCGCCGGCATGGCTGCCTGGGCCGGCTTTACTGCTTGGTCGAGATAATGAGACCCACCCCATGATCAAAAACCAGCTTGCCACCGTGCCATCCAGCCAATGCCGTGAGTACCGATGCGAGCAGCGACAACAGCAGCCCGTGCGGCAGGATGGCCTCGGGAACGGAGAGGCGCAGTCCCCAATTGGCGGCAACCACTGCGAGCAGGGTGATCGCGGCAATAGCGTGGTTCCAGCTGGCGACACGGACGCGAATGCCCGGAACGGCCAGCAGCTCAATGGTCCCGGCGACCGAGGCCAGGACCCCAAAGGCGAATGCAAATCCCGCCGACCAGACGCCAGCACGGACCCAGAAGGGGTCCGCCGTGATCCAGTACAGACCATCCACGCCCAAGGTGCAGATCACCAGCGCAATGGGAAAATGCACCAGCATGGCGTGAATTGGATGACCGGCCACCGCGACGGCAGATCCGATGTCCTGCCCGGCCACTTCCCGAATTCCCGGATTGGGGTGCGAGCTGGTGGCCTCGGGCGGCGTCTCTTCTTCAATGATTTCGGCTTGTTCGGCGTCACGTTCGGCCAAGATAGCCCCCATCTGTTGCGCTATGCTGCTCTAGCAGCAACGCCGCTCGCGCTGACAGGTTGCGCGACCCCGTTGTCGACGCTTGATCCCGCAGGCCCGGCTGCAGCAAATATCGCCACGCTGTGGTGGATCATGTTCTGGGGCGCGCTGGTGCTGTTCGTGCTGGTCCTGGCACTATTGGCGGCGAGCTTTCTGCGTCCTTCGCTGATCAGCGGCATCAAGCCTTCATCGGCGGTGGCCTGGTATTGCCGGTGCCGATCCTGCTCGCCTTGCTGGTGGCTGCCCTGATTTTGGGCGAGCAGTTGCTGCCCAAACCGGGAGGGGTTGCACCGCTGCGCATCGAGGCAAACGCCAGCCAGTGGCAATGGCGTTTCAGCTATCCCGACGCGTCGAGCGCTGCCGATAGCGCGGTTCTCCACCTTCCGGCGGGCGAACCCGTCGACATCCTGGTGACGGCGGCCGATGTCATTCACAGCTTTTGGATTCCCCGGCTGGGCGGCAAGATCGATGCCATTCCCGGCCACACCAATATCATCCGCCTGCAGGCTGATGAGCCAGGGATATATCGCGGCATTTGTGCTGAGTATTGCGGAGAGGGGCACGAAACCATGGGATTTGTGGTCGAGGCTCACACGCCCTCCGACTATGCCAAAATCGTCGGAGGCGCACAATGAGCCGCGAACAGCTCTCCCCGGTCGCCCTGCACAAGGCGCTTTCCCACATCTGGGATACGCCACCGGGCTGGGGACGGCTGTCGGCCGTGAACCACAGCATCCTGGGCAAGCGCTTCATGGCGCTGGCGCTGGTGTTCTTTACCATCGGCGGCCTGCTCGCCATGCTGATCCGCGCGCAGCTGGCCACCCCCGACAGCGCCTTCGTCGGCCCCGAACTCTACAACCAGCTTTTCACCATGCATGGCACGGTAATGATGTTCCTGTTTGCCATTCCCATGTTCGAGGGTCTGGCGATCTACATGTTGCCCAAGATGCTGGGCGCCCGCGATCTCGCCTTCCCGCGCATGACGGCCTACGGCTTCTGGTGCTATCTGTTTGGCGGCACGATCCTGATCGTCGCGATGGTGCTGGGCTATGCGCCCAATTCCGGCTGGTTTATGTACACCCCGCTGTCCTCGGGCACCTATACGCCGGGGATCAATGCCGATGTCTGGTTGCTGGGCATCACGTTCGTCGAAATCTCGGCCATCACCGCCGCTGTCGAACTGGTGGTCACGATCCTCAAAATGCGTGCGCCGGGCATGTCGCTGACGCGCATGCCGATCTTTGGCTGGTACATGCTGGTCACCGCCGGCATGATGCTGATCGGCTTTCCGCCGCTGATCCTGGGCTCGATCCTTCTCGAGATGGAGCGTGCCTTCGACCTGCCCTTCTTTGATCCCACGCGCGGTGGCGATCCCCTGCTCTGGCAGCATCTGTTCTGGCTGTTCGGGCACCCTGAAGTCTACATCATCTTCCTGCCCGCCGCCGGCGTGCTGTCCACCATCATCCCCACCTTCGCCCGGCGACAACTGGTGGCCTACAACGCCATTATCGTCGCAATTGTCTCGATGGCCTTTCTCAGTTTCGGCCTTTGGGTGCACCACATGTTTACCGTGGGCATACCCCATCTGGCGCTTGCCTTCTTCTCGGCCGCCAGCGCCCTGGTGGCCATCCCCACGGCGGTGCAGATTTTTGCCTGGATCGGGACACTGGCATCCGGCCGGCCCAAATTCGACATTCCCATGCTCTATGTCGTGGGGTTCTTCATCGTCTTTGTGTGCGGCGGTCTGACCGGCGTGATGCTGGCAATGGTGCCGTTCAATACCCAGGCCCATGACAGCTATTTCGTGGTTGCCCATCTCCACTATGTGCTGGTCGGCGGCTTCGTCTTTCCCATGCTGGCGGCGCTCTACTACTGGTTGCCCCATTTCACCGGCCGCAGCAGTGTCTATAGACTTTCAGTCCCCGCCTTCTGGCTGATCCTCGTCGGCTTCAACCTCACCTTTTTCCTGATGCATCTGACCGGCCTGATGGGCATGCCCCGGCGCATCTCCACCTATCCCTCCAACTGGGGATGGGACTGGCTGAACCTGCTGTCGTCCTTTGGTGGTTTCATCATGACCATGGGCTTTGCCCTGGTCCTGATCGACATCATCATGCAGTTCCGGTTCGGCCTGCCGGCCCCGCGCAACCCATGGAAGGCGCGAACGCTTGAATGGGCGACGCCCACGCCACCGCCAGCCTATAATTTTGCCGCGCTGCCGTCGATCGCGACCCGTGCTGATGATCTCGATCCCGAAAGGCTGGGCCCAACATTGGCGGCAGGCGAAGGTTATCTCGGCTTTGCGCGCGAAAACCGGCAGGAGACCCTGGGGGTCGACATGATGACGGGACAGCCCGATCAGGTCATCATCCTGCCGCAGCGAAGCTTCTTGCCGCTCTGGACGGCGTTGGCCACCGGTGTGTTTTTCCTCGGCCTGTTGTTCAAGGTCTACTGGATCGTGCCCATAGCCGCCCTCGCCGTCATTGGGTTGTTTCTGGTGTGGCCGAGGGAGCTTGGAGCGCAGAGCGATGTGGGGCCGATCACCATTGGTCAGGACACAGCCGTGCCGGCCGATGGCGAGGTGGTCAACAATGTCACCTGGTGGGCATCCATGTTCGCCATCGCAGTCGATACGACACTTTATGCATCGCTTCTGTTCGGCGGGCTCTACCTGGCTGTCGTCGCCCCGGGGTGGGAGGGCGGCGCCCCTACTCTGGACTGGCTGCCGGCCCTTGGCCTGGTCTCCGCGTTCATGGCGGCAATGCTGGCGCGTCGGGGGCGCTCGTTGAATGCTGCTGGCGGCTCGCCCTGGGGCATGCTGCTCGGCGCTGCGACCCTGAGTGCGGTTACGGCGCTGATCTGCGTGGCGGGCATGGCGATGCTGGGCGATGCGACCGTCCACGCCAATCTGGCCCTGCGCTTTGCCCTTTTCCTCTACTGCGCCGTTCACGCGGTCGTCGCGCTGCTGGTGTCGGCCCATGCGGCGTGGCGCTGGCGGACGGGCTATGTTTCGGCGGTCCGGTCCACCGACCTGCGACTGTCGGTGTTGTGGACCGACTATGCAGCCCTTGCGCTGGTGCCCGCCTGGGCACTGATCATCCTGCTGGCGCGTACAGGAGGCGGCGTGTGAGCAAGCAGCTTTGGCCTTTGTTGACCGGGTTTACGCTCTGGGCGCTCGCCTTCATTGCCCTCTATGGCCTGCAGCATCTTGGCTGCTATTTTGGCTGGCCGTCCGCCCAGCACAGGGCAGTGCTGGTTGCGGGATATGTGGTGTCGCTGCTCGTGCTGGGCGGCTATCTGGCCCTACAAATCGGCGCATTGCGCAGAAATCGCCCTGCCGCTACGGCCCTTGATGGCATCGGCGTGGGAACAAGTGTTGCCGCCCTGGTCGCGACGGCGATCACCATGGGGCCTGTCGCCTTCGCCTCCCTGTGCCTCTAGCGTCGCCTTAATCCAGGCTTGTGCCGGTCGGCGCACCGAGCCAGAAGAAATTTGTCCCCGCCGACATGCCCAGGCTGCGGGCAGCCGGCATTGTGGCGCTGTTACTGGGGGTGACGTCGCGGCAATCGTGGCTGCCCAGAAGGTCGAACCACGAACCATGATCGTGCCTGCACCTGCCCACGGCTCCGCGAGGGCTGCATGGGGCTATTGGGCGGGTTCGGGCGTGGTCGTGGCCGCATCAAGCTCGCGCTCCAACCGTGCCTCTTCCTCGGCCTTGGGCTTGGAGAAGCGCGCCAGCAGCAAATAGGCGGTTGGCGTGAGGTAGAGCGTCGAAACGGCGGCGAAACTGAGCCCGCCCACCATCACCCAACCCAGGGCGGAGCGCGCTTCCGCGCCGGCGCCCTTGGCCAGCACCAGGGGTAGCCCACCCAGAATGGTGGCGATCATGGTCATCATCACCGGCCGCAACCGGATGTTGGAGGCCTGTTCGATTGCCTCGCGAACGGCCAGACCCTGGTCACGCAGCTGGTTGGCGAACTCGACGATGAGGATGCCGTTCTTGGCCAGCACCAGCCCGATCTGGCTGAATATGTTCAAGCTCCCTCCGGTCACCATCAGCGCATAGAGGGCGGCAGCGACGCCGAAGGGCACGGTCGTCATCACGATTATCGCGCTCCACAGGCTCTCGAACTGCGCCGCCAGAACCAGCAGAATGATGATCAGGGCGAAGCCGAAGGTAATGAGCAGGCCGTTATTGGCCTCACCGATCGTGCGCGCCTCGGCCAGGGGGATGATGGAGACGCCTTCCGGCAACAGCGGGCGGGCCAGTTCCAGTGTCTGGTAGTAGGCATCGCCGAGGGCGAGGCCGCCGTCGAGGCTGGCCGTCACCGGAACGGCCCGTCGCTGTTGTTCACGGGCGAGCGATGGCGGAACCGCAGACTCGGTTATTGTGGCGATGGTGGACATGGGCACGAAGCGTCCGTCACCGGTCCTGATGAACAGCCCCTCAAGATCGCGCGGATCGTTGATGGGATTGCTGCTCGACACCATCCGCACCGTATAGCTGGTGTCATTGATGAAGATATTGCCGATGTCGCTGCCATCGATCATGGCCTGCAGCGTCGTCGCCAGACCATTGATGTCGATGCCCAGGGAGTCGGCCCTGGTGCGGTCGACCGTCAGCGTCAGCTGGGGCTGGGTCGTATCGAAGCTGACATTGACCCGCCCGAAGCGACCGTCTTCTGCAAGTCGGTCAGCTACCTTTTGGGCTGTATCGGCAAGCACGGTGTAATCGGATCCCACGACGGCGAACTGCAGGCCGGAGCCGCCGCCACGAATGCCAAGACTGTTTCCCTGCCGGATGGACGCGCTGACACCGGGCACCTGGGTCATCAGCGCATTGATCTCGGTGGCAATTTCCGCCTGGCTGCGGTCCCGTTCATCCCATGGCGCCAGTGTAAGGGTCATGAAGCCGCCGGTGCCGAAGCCGGAAAGGACGAAGAGCGAGCGCACTTCGCCACTGGCAATGAAGGGTTGCAGCAGCGATTCCACACGCGTCATCTGCGTCCGCACATAATCGAGGCTGACCGTGTTGGGCGCCGAAATGCGCAGGGACAGTTGCGAACGATCTTCAGGGGGCGTGATTTCCTGCCGAAGATTGCCAAAGACAAAATAGGAAGAACCGGCGAACAGAAGTGCAACCAGCACGACCACGAATGGGTTGGCGAGGGCAATCCGCAGGGTGAAGCGGTAAAAGACCGCCATGGCGCTACCAAAAGCGCCGATAGGCCCGCCATGGTGATGGGTGGTGTGCTCCTTGAGAAAGCGCGATGCAATCATCGGCCCCATCGACAGGGCAACAATCGATGAGATCAGCACGGCAATGGCCAGCGTGAATCCGAACTCGCGGAAAAGCCGCCCGGTCTGGCCTTGCAGGAAGGACAGTGGAATGAAAACGGCGGCCAGAGTCAGCGTGGTGGCAACGACGGCGAAAAAGACCTCCTGCGTCCCCAGAACGGCTGCGGCACGCGGACCGGCACCCAGGTTCTTTCGGCGCACGATATTCTCCAGCACCACGATGGCGTCATCGACGACCAGACCGGTGGCCAGCACCAGCGCCAGCAGGGTGATGATGTTGAGCGAGAACCCGGCAAGGTAGATGCCCGCAACCGCGCCAAGCAGGGCAATGGGCATGGAGATGGCGGGAACGATGGTCGCGCGCCAGTCCAGCAGGAACAGGAAGATGATCGCCACCACCACAACCAGCGACACCAGCAGCGCCACTTGCACCTCGTGCAGCGCGCCATCGATGAACACCGCGTCGTCACTGGACACCTTGATGTCCACGCCTTCTGGAAGCGTCTGGTTGAGCACATCGACTGCCGCCTGGATGCCCCTGGAGATCTCGATGGTGTTCGACTGGGCCTGGCGGACAATTCCCAGGCCGATGCCCGGCTTGCCATCGGAGCGCAGCGCGGAGGTGCTGGCCGCGGCATCGAACACCACCGTGGCGACGTCGCCCAGATGCGTCCGGCCATCAATTATGATGTCCTCGAAATCCTTGGGCGTGGTGACTTCGGAAATCGCGCGGACGGTGATGTTCTGGTTGGGGCCGTTGATCGAACCTGCGGGGGTGTCAAAGGCGATGGTGGACAGACCATTGCGGATGTCGGCCACTGTCAGGCCACGGCTGGCCAGCTTGAGGGGGTCGACATCGACTTCAAATGCCGTGGTGCGCGTACCGTAAACCTGGACCTCGGCGACACCAGCGACTGCACTCAGCCGCTCGGAAATCATCGAATCGACCAATTCGCTCATCTGGGCGATCGACAGGGTGTCCGAAGTGACAGCCAATTGTATGATGGCCTGAGCATCGCTATCGGCCTTGTAGATCGTCGGGTCGTCGACACCATCGGGCAGACTGCGGCCAAGGCGGCTGAGCGCGTCGCGCACATCCGATGTGGCCACGTCGAGATTGGTGCCATCGGAAAATTCAAGGGTGACGCGGCTGCGCCCGGTGGACGAACTCGAGGAGATCGAGGTAACGCCCTGGACGCGGGCCACGGCGCCCTCGACAACGGCGGTGACTTCGCGGTCAACGGTTTCGGCGGCCGCACCATCGAAAGTTGTCGAGATCGACAAGACCGGCTGCTCAACGCTGGGAAGCTCCCTGACCTCGGCACCCAGCAGGGCCGCCAGGCCCGCCACCACGATCAACGCATTGATGACCACGGCCATGACGGGACGGCGAACAAACAGTGCCGCCAGTGTGCCGCCGCGTTCATTTTTGTGGGCAATGGACATGCAACGGGCTCCTTGGGGGCTCAGGGCGAGACTGTAGCCTGGTCGTCGGTACCATCGGGGCCACTGAGCAGGGTCACATCGGCCCCTTCACTCAGTTGCAGGATGCCTTCGGTGATGATCGCGTCACCGGGGGCGATGTCTGCCCGGACCAGAACGCCATCGCTATTGCGCTGGATGATCTCGGCCGGCACGCGCCTGGCCTTTCCATCCACATATTGCCACACATAAGAGCCGTCGGCAGACCACAGCACCGCCAGCGGGTTGACTGCCGGATATTGCTCACCAGGAAAACTCAGACTGACCAGAAAGGACATGCCAGCGCGCAAGCTGCCTTCCGTATTGGGAATCTCAGCCTGCACCTGGAGCGTGCGGCTGGCTGGATCGATGCGGCTGTCGATCGCACGCACCCTGCCGGAGAAGCTCCGGCCCGGCAGGGCCGTCGCTGTTACCGTCACCATGGTTTCGCGCGAGATGGCCGCCGCATAGCGCTCAGGCACCCAGAAATCGACCAGGATCGAAGAGGTGTCGTCGATGGTGGTGACGGTGGTCTGGGCGGCCAGATAGTTGCCCGGTGTCACTCTGATCAGGCCAATCGTTCCGGCAATGGGGCTGATCATGGTGCGGCGAGACAGGGCGACCTCCGCATTGCGCAATTCAAGGTCCGCATTGGCAGCGGCCAGTTGGGCGGCCGTCAGGGCCGTGGTGGCGACGGTGTTGGTGCTCGCAAGGTTCTGGGTACGGCTCAAGGTGGCACTGGCATCGTCGGCGGCCAGCTTGGCGCGATCATAGGCAATCTGTTCGTTATCCGACTCCAGGCGCGCAATAACGTCGCCCGCCATCACCTGCTGGCCGGGGCGGACGAGCACTTCGGCCAGATTGCCGCCGGCAGGCGACGATATCGTCACGGAGCGCACCGCTGTCCCCTCGCCGATGGCCTGGAGCGACGCGTTGATCGTGGCCAGCTGCACCGGCGTCGTCACGACATTGGTCTGACGGGCCCCCCCGCCGCGCCGCCCGGCAGGGCCACCGGCCGGACGCGCGTCCTGGGCTGTGGCGGCGCCGAAAGGCAAGGCAATGCCATAGCTCGCGAGGAGCGGCGCGGCGCTGGGAACAAAGGCGATCCAGGCTGCCGCAGCAGCGGCCAGAACCAGAAGCGACACCAGGAGTTGCCGTATCAAACCAGAACCTCGAAATTGCAATGGAGTGGCTGCGCCCTACCCCGGACAGAAGCAGAGCCTAGCAGCGCCTGTCCATATGAAGGATCACAATCCCGTAGACTCGTACAGCAGCAAGATTATTTCCACAGGCCAGCACGTCTGGACGGGGCGGAAGGCCAGGACAGCCCCAGCTTTGCAAACGTCGGCCAGCGGTCGCGCAGACCAAGCGCCCCGTCAAACAGCCTTGCGCCGTGACCTGGCGGCTCTGGGTGCCTCGGCTTCACTCAGGAAGCGATCGGAGAGCTTGGCCTGCAGACCAAGCATGTGTTGTTCGGCCTCGGCCATGTGCTCGGCAAGAATGGCTGCAGCGGTGGCAGGCGCGCGGTTGCGCATTGCGGCGATGAGGTCGCGCTGATGCTGAATACCGGTCTGGCGCAGCACAATATCGGGCTGGACATAGATGTCCTGGGCGATGGTCAGCTCCTTGAGCAGTCGCTGCAGGAAACGGCAGGTGAAGGCCAGGATCGGATTGTCGCAGTATTCGGCGACAACGCCGTGAAAATCGAGTTCGGCCATGCGCTGGGCCCAGCGCTCCTGCGCATCGGCGGGCTCGTGGTCATAGACCGCGATAATGGCTTCGAGCCGGGCAAGACCTGCCTGATCGATATGGGGCGTTGCGCTGGCCGCCATCAAGGGCTCAAGCGCCTTGCGCATCTCATAGATGTGGGCAATCGAGATGTTCTTGGCAAACAGGAAGTTGGAAAGCAGGCTCATCGCCCGTCCCTCCGACATCCGCTCGATGAAGGCACCGCCACCAGGACCGGTGCGCATGCTGATCAGGCCCTGAACTTCGAGTGCCTTGAGCGCCTCGCGCACCGTGCCCTTGCTGGCAGCATATTGGGAGATCAGGTCACGCTCCTGCGGCAGCCGGTCGCCGGGGCCCAGGCCATGCTCGACGATCATGCGCTTGATGGCGTCCACGATTTCGTCGGTCCGCTTGCGGCGGGGGATGCCCGCACGGGTCGGGGCATGGAGAGGTGGCGCGTCTTTGTCGGTCATGCAGTGTCCGGATGGCCCAGGCGCGGTGCGCTGGCGATCAAGGTTCTCGTATAGTCATGTTGCGGCGCGGCAAAGAGCCCGGCAGCGGGACCCTCTTCTACCACCTCCCCCAGATACATCACCGCGACACGATCGGAAATTGACTCCACCACGGCCAGATCGTGGCTGATGAACAGGTAGGACAGCCCGAGCCGGCGCTTGAGATCTTCGAGCAGCAGCAGCACCTGGGCCTGCACCGATACATCAAGCGCACTGACCGGCTCGTCGAGCACAAGGATGCGGGCCTCTGCCGCCAGCGCCCGGGCGATGGCTATGCGCTGCGCCTGGCCGCCCGAGAATTCATGGGGGTAACGCGTGAGCGTATCGACCGGCATTTGCACCGCTTCCACCAGCTCACGCTTGCGGGCGGTGCGCCGGGCACCGTCATAGCCACACAACAGGCGCAGCGGCACATCCAGGATTTCGCCAATGGTCTTGCGCGGGTTGAGCGAGGCCACGGGGTCCTGAAACACATATTGGATGGTGCGGCCAAAGGCGCGCGGGCCGGCATCGGCCAGCGTGGCCCAGTCCTTGCCATCAATCACCATCTGCCCGGCCGTGGGGCGCTCGAGCCCTACCAGCATCCGGGCCAGTGTCGATTTGCCCGAGCCGCTCTCGCCGACAATGCCCAGCGTTTCCCCGCGCGTCAGCGAGAGCGAAATATCTCTTACCGCATGCACCGTGCTGGCGCGTCGTCCGAACAGATTGCGGCCACCACCGAAGGTCTTGACCAGTCCGCTCATCTCGATGGCCGTTTCGCCCGAATTCTGGCTCATGCCGCCCCCTCCGCAAACAGCGGGCGTACACGTTCGAGAAAGCTTTCCCCTTCGCCCAGTTCGGGCACACAGGCGATCAGACGCCTGGTGTAGTCGTGCTGAGGCGCGCGCAGGATGTCGGCCGTCGTGCCCTGCTCGACGATGACCCCGTCCTTCATCACCGCAACCCGATCGCAGACCTGGGCGACGACGCCGAAATCATGGGTGATCAGCAGCAGTGCCAGCCCGCGATCGCGGCGCAGCGCCTGCAACAGGTCGAGAATGCGCTTTTGCACCGTGACGTCGAGCGCCGTGGTCGGCTCGTCGGCAATGATGATCTCGGGGTCATTGGCCAATGCCATGGCAATGCCGATGCGCTGGCGCTGGCCGCCCGAGAGCTCATGCGGATAGGCCCTGGCGCGCTCCCGGGCGTCACGGATGCCGACGGTTTCCATCAGCTCGACGGCCCGGGTCATGGCGGCGTTGCGTCCCACCGAGCTATGGGCGGTAACGGCCTCGGCGATCTGTTCGCCGACGCGATAGAGCGGATGCAATGTGGTCAGGGGATCCTGAAAGACATAGGACACCTTGGCGCCGCGCAAGGCGATCAGCGCCTGCTGGGGCAGCGACAGCACGTCGGCGCCGTCTATGTAGACCGCGCCGCCGGTGATCACGCCGGGCGGGGAGGCCACCAGCCCCATCAGCGACAGTGCCGTGACCGACTTGCCCGAGCCGCTTTCGCCGATCAGGCCAAGGCACTCACCCTTGTCGAGCGCAAAACTGACCGACTTGACCGCAGGCGCAACCGTGCCGGTATCGGCGAAGCCGGTGGACAGGTTTTCCACCAGCAGCGCCGGCGCCTTGTCCCTGCTGGCGGGCGGGGTGATCTCGCGTTCGATGCGGGTAACGGCCAGCGGCCGGTTTAGCGAGCCCGAGCGCAGGCGCGGATCAAGCACATCGCGTACGCCATCGCCCAGCAGGTTGATGCTCATCACCAGCACAAAGATCATGACGCCCGGAATGATCGAGGCATGGGGTGCGGTGAACAGCTGCGCGCGCGCCTGGCCGAGCATGGAGCCCAGGTCAGCTGTCGGGGGCTGGGCACCCAGACCCAGGAAAGACAGGCCCGCCGTTTCAAGGATCATCCAGCCCACCGTGGTGGACATGGTGATGACGATCACCGGCAGTACATTGGGCAGCACTTCGCTGAACAGAATGGCGACATGCCCCTTGCCCGAAAGACGAGCCGCATCGACAAATTCACGATTGCGGATCGACACCGTGACGCCCCGGATGTTGCGGGCGAAGAACGGCACGTTGACGATGGCGATGGCGTAGAGGGCATTGAGCAGGCCCGGTCCCAGCGCTGCGACGATGGCAGGATATAGGGAAACGCCATCAGCATATCGACAAAGCGCATCAGGATGGAATCGGCCGCACCACGGGCATAGCCGGCTACCAGGCCGATAAGCGAACCGAAGAGGGCGGACAGGGCGGTCGCACAGATGCCCACCACCAGCGAGATCTGAGTGCCCCAGATGAGCCGCGAGACGATGTCACGCCCCAGATGGTCGGTCCCCAGCAGGTGCCCGGCGCTCAATGGCGGCAGCAGGCGGTTGGGCTGGTCGGTTATATTGGGATCGGGCAAGGGCAGGACGGGCGCCAATATGGCCAGCACGACGATGAAGCCGAACAGGAAAAGCCCGGCCGCGGCGAGGCGATTGGCCATCAGCAATTGCCAGTTGCTGCGGCGCTGGCGGGCGGCTGCGGGTGGGGAGACGGTCATGTCGGTCATGCCTTGAGCCTTGGATCGAGCATGGCCTGGGCGACGTCGGCCAGCAGATTGACCAGCACATAGACCGTTGCTGCCACCAGCACGCCGCCCTGAACCAGAAGCAGGTCGCGGGTCGAGACGGCCTTGACCAGCATCTGTCCCAGCCCCGGCCACTGGAAAACGGTTTCGATATAAACGGCGCCGCCCAGCACAAAGCCGGCCTGGATGCCCAGGACGGGGATCACCGAGACCAGCGCCGCACGGAAGGCATGCCGCCAGATGACGGCGCCTTCCTTGAGGCCCTTGGCGCGCGCAGTGCGGATAAAATCCTGCCGCAGGACTTCGAGCATGGCAGCCCGGGTCAGCCGCGCGACGATACCGGTGGCCACGATGGCCAACGTACCGGCCGGCAGGATGAGGTGGCGGGCCAGGTCAGCCAGGTCACCGCCGCCATAGACGGCGTACATGCCCGATGCCGGCAGCAGGCGCCACCGCACGGCAAAGAACAGAATGAAGATCAGTCCGAGAAAGAAAGCCGGCATGGAAATGCCGATCAATACGAAGAAGGTGACGATGCGGTCGGTCCAGCCGAACTGGCGGACAGCGGACACGGTGCCGGCCAGGATGCCCAGCACCGAGCAGATGACCAGCGATGTACCGGCCAGGATCAGCGTGGCGCTGAACCGCTCCAGGACCTCATCCAGCACAGGGCGGTTGAGGATGTAGGAACGTCCGAAATCACCCTGCAGCAGATTGCCGACCCAGATGACATATTGTTCCGGCCAGGAGCGGTCCAGCCCCAGCGCACTATTGATGCGCGCGACATTGTCGGGCGTCGCGTAGGAGCCGAGCAGGGCCTGCGCCGGATCACCAGGGATCAGTTTCATCACCAGAAAGACGATGATGGACAGACCCAGGATCACCGGCACTGCTGCAATCAGCCGCTTGGCGATATAGCTGAGCATATCGGCTCCTCCGCGCTAGAAGATTACGGGGCGGCAGCCTGCCACCCCGAGATCGGGCATCAGTTCTTGGTCACGTCGCGCAGCACAAGGTTGAAGTCCGGCTGCAGTTCGAAATTGCCAACCGCGGCGGTCACGACGGCGTTCTGCTTCCAGTTCGCCACGAACAGCCAGGGGGCATCCTCATGCGTGATGGCCTGCACCTGCTTGTAGAGATCGGCGCGCGTCGCCTGATCTGTGGCCACGCGGGCCTGGTCGAGCAGTTCGTCGACTTCAGGGTTGGAGTAGTAGCTCGAATTGAAGCCGCCCTCATCCGGGAAGGCCGCCGTGCGCAGGGTCAGGAACGGCAATGTATCGGGGTCGGACGTCATCCAGGCCATTTCAGCCATGTCGCCCTTGCCTTCAAGACCAGGATTCACTTCCGACAGGAAGGTGTTCCACTCATAGGTCTTGATCTCGACATCGAGACCGACAGCAGCCAGATCGGCTTGGATCGCTGTACCCATCGGCACAGGATCAAGCATGCCCGAACCACCCTCGGTGACCAGGAATGTCAGCTTGGCGCCTTCGGCGCCGGCTTCAGCCAACAGCGCCTTGGCCTTTTCCGGGTCATAGGGATAGGGCTGAACGTCTTCATTATAGGCCCAGTTGAACGCCGGCGGGATCGGGCCGGCGGACACTTCGGCCGTGCCCTGCAGCACGTCGTTGACCAGGCTTTCCTTGTTGACAGCGTAGTTTACCGCCTGACGCACGCGCTTGTCGGCAAACGGGCCATCCTTGGCATTGAGCATGACGTACCAGACATGGGGACCTACAGCCTCCTTGAGCTGGTAATTGGCGTCATTGCTGAACTGGGCGATATTGTCCGGCGGCGTTTCGAGCAGCACGTCGATACCACCCGAGAGCATTTCGGCGACGCGGGTGTTGGCATCGGTTATGGGGCGGAAGATAACCGCTTCAAGCGCTGGCGCCCCGTCCCAATAGGCTTCGTTACGCGAGGCGACAACGCTGGTATTGGACTGCCACTCCTCAAACTTGAAGGGGCCGGTGCCGACAGGGTGGCGGCCATAGTCCGCGCCATATTGCTCGACGGCGGCAGGGGAAACGATCAGGCCCGTGGCCGATGCCAGGTTCGACATGAACGGGGCGAAGGGCTCATTGAGCGTGAATTTGACCGTCAGGTCGTCAATGACGTCGATGCTTGCAACCGACGAGAAGAAGAAGGCCAGCGGGAATGGCCCGGTCGAGGCGTAAGGATGATCGGCCTGCAGCATGCGGTCGAAGGTGAACTTGACGGCGTCCGCATTGAATGGCGTGCCATCGTGAAACGTCACGTCGGGCCGAAGATTGAAGGTGTATTCCAGGCCATCGTCCGTAATGGTCCAGTCGGTGGCCAGGGCCGGTTCGATCTCGAGCGTGCCCGGCTTGTTGCGCACCAGCCCGTCATAGATGTTGACGGCAATGCGGAAGTCATTGGCTGCGGTCGACACCTGCGGATCGAGCGAAGCGGGTTCGGCGATCTGCCCGACGACAAGTACGTTGGGCGGCGTCTGGGCGGCGACGGGGGCGGCGAGCGCCAGTGCTGTCGCCACGATCAGTGGTGCCAAGCGTCTCCATTTGCGGATCATGCGTACCTCCTTGCGTTCCGGCCCCATTGCCCGGCAGCGGCAAACCATGAGACAAGGGCCTGAAGTTAATTTATCAGCATAAATTCGACACGCAATAGATTTATGATGATAAATTGCGCAATACGAGGAACTGCCATGACTTTCTCCATTGTCGCCCGAAATCCCGTTGACGGCTCGCTCGGCGTTGCCACGGCCACTGCCGGCCCGGCGGTAGGCGCCCTGGTGCCGCACGTCATTGCCGGCGTGGGGGCGGTGGCAACCCAGGCGATGACCAACCCCTATCTGGCGCATGATTGTCTGGCGCGGATGCCGGCCATGTCCGCGCAGTCAGCCATGGACGCCGCGCTTGCCCAGGACCGGGAACCGCAACGGCGGCAACTGATTGTGGTGGACCGCAATGGCAGCGTGGCCTGCTGGACAGGGTCGGCCTGCGACCCCTTCGCCGGACACCTGGCTGGCAAAGGCTTCGCCGTGGCTGGCAACATCTTGACCGGGCCCGGCGTGCTGCAGGCGATGCTGGAGGCCTATGAGGCTGACGCCCCATTTGAGCAGCGGCTGCTGGCCGCGCTGGCAGCGGGCGAACGGGCGGGAGGCGATGCAAGAGGCACCGGGTCGGCGGCGCTCAAGGTCTTCGGCCAGGAGGCCTTTGCGAGCATTGACCTGCGCGTCGACTGGTCAGAGGCGCCCCTGGACGGGCTGGCCGCACTGCTTGAAAGGACCACGACGGGCAGCTACGGCGTCTTTTTCAACGCCGTGCCAAAGCGCTACAGCTAGGCGCGCCGGAACGCCGCTTTCCACCCTGACAGTCCCCTGCCCCATTGAACTTCCCCGCCGTTGCCTGACCACAAATTTGCGGTTGTGCGGCTGAGGAGGTTGTGGCACAACCGCATTTGAGAAAACCTTTTCCTTCACGCTCTGTGGCGAGGCTGCCAATGGCAGTGAAGGGCTTCCTGATTGCCCTAAACGGCAATGGTCCGCGCAGAGAAGAGGCTGCGCAGCCTATCGGCATGGGGCGGCATGAGCGACGACGAAACGATCAGAGGCGAGGCGCCGCGCTATCCCGACCGAGCCACCATCCGCGATGTGGCCGCGCGGGCCGGCGTGTCCATTGGCACAGCCTCCAAGGCCCTTAACGACAATGGCCGGCTCAAGCAGGAGACACGCGACAAAGTGATCGCGGCCGCGCAGGCGCTTGGCTTCAGGCCCAATGCGATGGCGCAAAGCCTGCACAGAACCAGGTCGATGACCGTGGGCATTCTGACCACCGACAGCTTCGGGCGCTTCATTTTTCCCATTCTGGAGGCCCTGGAGGAAATGCTCGCGGGGCACGGCATTGCGATCTTCATGTGCAATGCCACAGACGACCCCGTTCGCGAGCAACAGCATCTGGACCAGTTGCTGGGCAAGCGCAT
>CAXBKI010000003.1:0-19346 GCA_963975955.1 uncultured Devosia sp. | reverse complement strand
CCACCATCAGGGCGGGCGGAATTGCTCCGTATCGGGCGCGAATTTCGCGCATGGCACCGTTGAAGATCAGCAGCGAGCCAAAGATCAGACTGTCTGGCAGGCCCGGGCCGGCTTCGAGCAGATCACTCATCAGGCGCCGCCCGCCCTCCTCCGTATCGCTATCGATGGACCGCACCGCAAATCGCCGCTCTCTGTCGGACTGTTTGGCCGTGGCATTGCTGAAGCCGCTGATGCGCTGCAGGGTCGGATTGGATTCGCTGCCGGTCAGAAAGGAAATATTCCTTGCACCGGCTTCGATCAGGGCGCGCGTCAGTGTCTGCGCGCTTTCAAAGTGGTTCGAACTGACAAAAAAACCTTCATCGCCCTCGAATCGACGGTCGATGAGGACCATTGGCGGCCCCGATTTGACGGTTCCGCTGGCCGGGCGGCGGCGCGGTTCGCTGGGCGTCAGGACGATGCCATCGATGCCCCGGGCGACAAAGTTTTCCAGCGCAATGCGCTCCACCGCCGGGTTTTCGCCGGAAGATGTGGTCACAAGCACATAGCCCTTGGCGCGGCACAGGCGCTCGAGCTCGGCGGTGACGCGGGCAAAGAAGGCGTTGGCAATGTCCGGGACGATCAGCGCAATTGTATTGCTGCGCGCCAGCTTCAGGCTGCGCGCCGCCTGATTGTAGCGATAGCCATGCTCGGCGATGTAATTCTCGATAACGGCGCGCGCCTTGGGGCTGATGCGGTACTCATCTGCCTTGCCGTTGATGACCAGCGTTACCGTTGTCCGTGAGTACCCCGTGTCCTGCGCAATTTCCTTGATCGTCTTGGGCATTGGGAACTTGAGATCCTTTTCTGCTGCAGATCGCCGCTGCCTGGCCGCGCAAATTCGACATCGATTTTTTTGGCTGATGCCAATTAGTAGGCCGCCCATTATCGCTTAGCAACTCGCGCGAGAACCGGCTCCGGACGCGTTCTCCACAAGTGATGCGCCAAGCGCACCCCCCACTTGCGCATGACGCATGAAGCGGATAACACCATAGCTAACTTGTGTGAGCAGATTTCAAATCTAGTTCCCTGGCGAGAGTTTCGCTCCTTTCAGGGCCCGCTTGCGCTCACCCTTGGCTTGGTGCACCGGCTGCTGGCCGGTGGTGGTAACGATGCGCGAAAGCGCTGGTTCTGACGACAAAGAGGTTACGATCCTTGACTGCTTCCGCTTCCAAACTTGACCGCCACTCCGGCATCTGGCCGGTGATGCTGACCCCCTTCAAGGACAACCGCGAGATCGACTGGCATTCGCTGGAGCGCCTGGTCGACTGGTATGTCGCCAATGGCGTGCATGGGCTTTTCGCCAATTGCCAATCCAGCGAGATGTTCTTCCTGTCCGACAAGGAATCGATCGATCTCACCAAGTTTGTCGTCGACCGTGCCGATGGCCGGGTGCCCGTGGTGGCCTCGGGCCATACCGGCGAGACATTCAATCACCAGGTCGAGCAGTTGCAGGCGATCGGCGAGACCGGTGTCGACAGCGTGATCCTGATCTCCAACCGTCTGGCATCGGCCGATGAGGGCGAGGAAAAGGCCCTCGAAACGCTCAAGGCGCTGACCGAAACCGTGCCCGACCATCTCGGGCTTGGCGTCTATGAATGCCCCCACCCCTACAAGCGCCTGCTCTCGGACGCAGCCGTCGAATGGTGCGCCAAGTCCGGGCGCTATACCTTCATCAAGGACACATGCTGCAACATCGACACCATTCGTCGCCGCCTCAAGCTCATCGAAGGCAGCCGCGTGCATCTGCTCAACGCCAATGCGCAGACCCTGCTGGAAACGCTCAAGGCCGGTGGCCACGGCTATTCCGGCGTCATGGCCAATTTCCACCCGGCGCTTTACGTGTGGCTGGTGGAGAACTGGCAGGCAGAGCCGGAAAAGGCTGAGACACTGGCAGAGATGCTCACGATCAGCGCGCTGGCCGAATATCTCGACTATCCCGTCTGCGCCAAGGACTTCCATGTCGGCATCGGCACCTTCGACAGCCGCGTCTGCCGGACCCGGCCGATCGGCAGCTACGATGCCCTGCACTTCCCGACCACCATCGCGCAGATGCAGAGCCTGGCGGGGCGCTGCAAGGACCTGATCGGCATCAACTGAAGCAGCAGGCAGCGGCGCCATGCGCCGCTGCCCCGTTCCAACATCTCAGGATAGCAACACATGACCCGCACCGTGCTGGTTACGGCCACCAATTATTCCCGCCTTTGCAGCGAGGGCAAAGCGCTGCTCGAGGCGCATGATTGCCGCGTCATCGAGAATGACTTCGGCCGGCCCATGACATTTGCCGAGCTGTCGGCGCGGGTCGGCGAGGTCGATGCCGTGGTGGCCGGGGTCGACAGCTGGAATGATGCGGTGTTTGCCCTCGCGCCCAGGCTCAAGGTCATTTCCCGCTTTGGCGTCGGGGTGGACAATATCGACATCGAAGCCGCCCGCGGCCGGGACATCAAGGTCACCAATGCCGCGGGGGGCAATTCCAATGCGGTGGCCGAACTCACCATCGGGCTGATCATCGCGGCGATGCGCAATATACCCGAACTGCACCGGACAACGCGGCAAGGCGCCTGGGACCGTTTTGTGGGCGGTGAACTGGTCGGGCGCACTGTCGGCATTCTGGGCTTTGGCAATATCGCCCAGATGATTGCCAAAAAGCTCACCGGTTTCGACGTCAACGTCATCGCCCATGACAAATATCCCAATGCGGCGGCAGCCGATGCGCTCAAGGTAACGATGGTGGATGCCGAAACGGTGCTGACCAGCGCCGACATTGTCTGCACCATGCTGCCCAGCCTGCCCGAAACACGACACTTCATGAATGCCCAGACGTTCGGGCGCATGAAGAAGGGGGCGTATTTCATCAACACCGCCCGCGGCGCCCTGGTCGACGAAGCCGCGCTCAAGCAGGCGCTGGACGGCGGACAACTGGCCGGGGCCGCCATCGATGTCTATGAGAGCGAACCGACCAGCGCCGACAATCCGCTGTTCACCACGGCCGGCATCGTGACCACGCCGCACACGGCGGCAGAAACCTACGAAACCTATCGGGGCATCGGCATCCTGACTGCTCAGGCTGTGCTTGACGTGCTCGATGGGCGCACGCCCAAAAACCTCCTGTGAAGGCGGCCCGCGCCTAGGCCGCCGCAATCTGGTGATACCCAAATGACGGTTTTGAAATTTATCGACCGAAAGAGCGAGATCTACCTGCTCACGGCCATACTGGTGACCATTTCAGTGGTGCTGCTGGTGCAGGTCTTCATGCGCTATGTGATCAACAGCCCCCTGGTCTGGGCTGAAGAACTGGCCCGCTACCTGCTGGTCTGGTGCACCATGATCGGGTCCAGCCTGGCGGTCAGAGAATCGCGGCACATCGTTATCGATTTCGCGCCGGTGCTGTTCGGCCCGCGCTCGATCGGGCTGTTCCGCCTGATTTCACTCACCGGCATCCTGGTGTTTTGCGGGGTCATCATTTTCTACAGCCTGCCATTCGTGCAGCGCGTGCAGGAAATGAACCAGCTTTCACCCTCGCTCGAAATCCCGATGTGGTGGGTCTATCTCGCCTTGCCGGTCGGCGCCGCAGCCTCTTCGCTGCGCGCGGTTCAGCAGATCTATCTGCAGCTGCGATATGGCCTGCAGACCGACGAGCCGGAAATTGTCGAACCCGTTCAGATCATTCAGGAAAAGGCAGACCGCTGATGTATCCTGCGCTCGCCCTCGGCTCCTTTTTCGTCCTCCTGCTGCTGACCGTGCCGATCGCCATGTCGATCGGGCTGGCGGCCTTCGTGCCCGGCTGGTTCGGTGCGCCGGTCAATCCCAGCCAGGTTATCCGCACCATTGTCACCTCGATCGATTCATTCCCCCTGCTGGCCGTGCCGCTGTTCATGGTGGCCGGGGACATCATGACCGAGGGCGGACTGGCCCGGCGCCTGTTCAATTTCGCCGACGCGCTGCTGGGGCGGCTCAATGGCGGGCTGGCGATTTCAACCGTCGCTGCCTGCATGCTGTTTGGCGCCATTTCCGGCTCGTCGCCGGCAACGGTTGCCGCCATTGGCTCGATGGCGATCCCGCTGCTGACCAATAATGGCTATGAAAAGCGCTTCGCCACCGTGCTGGTGGTCACCGCCGGGACGCTGGGCGTCATCGTGCCGCCCTCCATTCCGATGATCATCTACGGCATGGCGGCCAATGTGTCGGTCAGCGAGCTGTTCCTGGCGGGCATCGGCCCTGCCCTGGTGATTGGCGGCCTGCTGATGGTCTACGCCTACTGGTACGGCACCAAGAACAAGGCACGGATCCGCACGACGGCAGGGGAAATTCCCTTCTTCACAGCGGTCCGCAACAGCTTCTGGGCGCTTATGGCACCAGTTGTCGTGCTGGGCGGGATCTATAGCGGCATCTTCACGCCCACCGAGGCGGCGGCTATTGCGGTGGCCTATAGCGCCTTCGTTTCGATCTTCATCTTCCGCGAGCTGTCCTTTGTGCAGCTGTTCCGCGTGGTGGGGCGGACGGCGCTTATCATTGCCCCGATCCTGATCATCACCGGCACGGGCGCGGCCCTTGGGCGGGTGCTCAACCTGCTTGGCGTGCCCAACATGCTCGGCACCTTCATCTCCGGCATTGTCCACGACCCGATCATGCTGCTGCTGCTCGTCAACGCGCTGCTGCTGATCGTGGGCATGGTGATGGAAACGCTCTCGGCGATCATCGTTCTGACGCCCATCCTGTTGCCGGTCATGCTGTTTCATCGCGACCCAGCTGACCAAGATGGGTCTGATCGACATCTGCAAGGGGCTGCCCATACCGCTGTCCCTGCTGATCCTGGGCCTGGCCATCGTCACCTATGTCCCGGCGGTAGCCCTGTGGCTGCCATCGATGTTCTAGGCCGCCCACCAACCACCCACCGATAAGCCAACCAATATAAGGGAGAGAGACCTTGCGTATTTCCAATATTCTGATGAGCGGCAGCCTGCTGTCGGCAATCGCCTTCGCCACACCCGCCATGGCGCAGGACTATACCATGCTCATGGCGCACACGCTGTCGGACACCAAGCATCCGATCTACCAGGCGTTCAACCGCCTCGAGACCGAGATCGAGCAGCGCAGCAATGGCCGCATCGACGTGGTCGACCAGGGCGGCGGCGCGCTGGGCGGCGATCGCGAAACCATCGAAGGCGCGATCTTCGGCGATATCCAGTTTGCCCCGATGTCGAGCTCGGCTGCCGTGCAGTTCGTGCCCGAACTGGCAGTGTTCGACATTCCATACGTGATGCCAGCGGACAAGGACGCCCGCTATGCACTGCTCAATGAAGGCCCCCTGGCCGAGGCGATCAGCGCCGCGATGGAAGCCAAGGGCCTCAAGTTCATGGGCATCATGGATGGCGGCTTCCGCGAGCTGACCACCAAGGACACCGAGGTTCACAGCCCTGCCGATATCGCGGCAACCGGACTGCGCGTGCGTGTGCAGGAAAACCCGATCCACATCGCCATCTGGCGTGATCTGGGCGCTTCGCCGACCCCGATCGCGTTCACCGAACTCTATGGCGCGCTGCAGCAGGGCGTGGTGGATGCCCAGGAGAACCCCTATGGGCACATCCTGAGCCAGCGCTTTTATGAAGTGCAGAAGTACCTGATCAATACCAACCACATCCTGCTCGCCAATGTGAATGCGGTGAGCCTGGTGTGGTATGACAGCCTGCCGGAAGACCTGCAGCAGGCCGTGGACGAGAGCTTTGCGGTCGCCACCAAGTTTGAGTGGGACGTGCAGGCCGAACTGCTGGACAGCCAGCGGGCCGAACTGGAAACCCATATGACCGTCATTGACCTGAAGCCGGAAGAACTGGCTCAGTTCCAGGACAAGACCTCTGGCGTGGTGGACATGGTGCGCGAGCGGGCCGGCGATGACATCGTCGATACGCTGCTCAACGCCCTCGAGCAGTAAGGCGCTCCCGAACGGCGCACTCACAACCTGGCCAATGCGGGGCTTAGCTCCCCGCATTGGCCCAGCAATACAAGCCAGCGCCCGCTTCCCCCCTGAGGCCCGTATCACAGGCCGGCGGTGTCTAGGCGGGCATGACCCAGAGCGTTCCGGTCCGGGGGTTTCTTGTCAGCGATGCTTCTATCCGGAAGATCGACGAGAGCCGGGCTTCGGTCAGCACCTCTTCGGGCGATCCGATGGCCGCCATGCGCCCCTGATCGAGGAGGCAGAGGCGGTCGCAGAACATCGCTGCAAGACTGAGATCATGCAGAGCCGCAATAACGGTGATCCCCAGGCTGCGCACGAAGCGCAGCAAATGAAGCTGGTGATGGATATCGAGGTGATTTGTCGGCTCATCCAGCACCAGCACCGCCGGCTGCTGCACCAGAGCGCGCGCCACAAGCACGCGCTGGCGTTCACCGCCAGAAAGCGTGCGGAACAGCCGATGCTTGAAGGTGCCCAGCTGCACCAGTTCGATGGCCGCTTCAATCAGAGCGACATCATGGGCGGTGTCGGCTTGCAGCAATTCCTTGTGGGCCGAGCGCCCCATGGCAACCACATCGCCAACGGTGAGGGGGAAGTCGGTGGGCATATCCTGCAGCACGGCGCCAACCTGACGGGCGCACCAGGTGGCGGATTGCTGCCACACATTGTCGCCGTTCACCAGCACCCGGCCAGAACTGGGCCGATTTGTCCGGTAGATCGTGCGGAGCAATGATGACTTGCCCGCGCCATTCGGCCCCAGCACGCCGATCATTTCGCCAGGGGCCACATCAAACGAGATATCGCTGACGAGGGTCCTGCCGCCAGCAGCGAAGCTGACGCTCTCGAGCGAGAGTGTGCCGGGTTGGATGCTCATGCCTGGGGACCACCATTTCTGGAATCGCGGCGCAGAAGCCAGATAAAGAACGGGCCACCGACCAAGGCGGTGATGATGCCGACGGGCAGTTCCAGTGGTGAGATCACCGTGCGGGCAACAAGATCGGCGCCGATGGTGAAACTGGCCCCCACAAGCGCCACGGCAGGCAGGGCGCGGCGATGATCGGCGCCCACCACGAAGCGAACGATATGCGGCACGATCAGCCCGACAAAGCCGATAACCCCTGACACGGCGACCATGATGCCGGTCAGCGCCGCGGTCAAAACGAACATGGTCTGGCGGAAGCGGTGAACGTCGAGGCCGAGCGCGGCCGCGCTTTCGTCGCCAGCCATCAGCAGGTTCAGCCGGCGCGCCTGCAGCAGCATCAGCCCCAGGCCAATCATGAGAGCGATGATCGGCACGGGAAGGAGTTTCCATTGCGCCGCGCCAAAGCCCCCGAGCGTCCAGAACAGCACGCGCGCCGCCAGCTGGGGATCGGGCGAGGTCAGAACCAGCAGGCTTGTCACAGCGCTGAGCACCGAACTCATCGCAATACCGGCCAGAACCAGCCTTGTGGGTGTCATGTGGCCACCGGCGCGCGCGACCCAGAAGACAATTGCCAGCGTTACCAGCGCGCCTGCAAACGCGGAGAAGTAGAGGGTGAATGCGCCCAGCCCGACCAGACCCCAGCGC
Organism: uncultured Devosia sp.; assembly: GCA_963975955.1. Lineage (GTDB taxonomy): Bacteria > Pseudomonadota > Alphaproteobacteria > Rhizobiales > Devosiaceae > Devosia. Next base: position 11,790 of record CAXBKI010000003.1, on the reverse strand, counting down.
ATCACCAGCACCGCACCGGTCGCCGCGCCGGACGATACGCCCAGAATGCCTGGCCCAGCCAGAGGATTGCGCACAATGGCCTGAATGATCATGCCTGTGGCCGCCAGCGTGGCGCCAACCACGCCGGCCAGGATTACCCGCGGTACACGGGTTTCAATGATGATGGTCTGGTAGACCGCGCGCCAGGTTGCCGGGATGATTTCGCTGCCGAGCACGGCATTGACGATTACCCCCAAGGCAGCTGGCGCAGGAACCTGGACCGAGCCGAAAATAAGCCCGGCCAGGCCAAGCGCCACAAGCACACCGGCCAGCGCCACCATGGTCACTGCGTAGCTGACTGCGCCCCTGGCTGGCACCGACACCGTGGCGGGAGCGGTCAGCAAAGCCGCCGCATGCTCGCCGGGCGTCGAGCGCAGCACGGCAAGGAGCGCGCCCTGATCGGACAATTGAGAGCGAGCGGATCGCGCGTCCATGCCGGGGATCCTTATTCAGCGATTGCCTGGGGGTGGAAGAACGCAGCCATTCTCTCGACCGCCTCGACCGTGCTCGGTCCGGGCTGACCCTGAACCGAGTCAATGAGGATGAACCGGCCATTGATGATCGCCGGGACATTGGCAATCGTGGGATTGGCCTTGAGGGTCTGGATGCGGGCCTGACCGAGTTCATTGCCGGGATCGGCAACGACCTGACCACCGGCCGTGCCCGAATAGAACACAACGATGAATTCCGGCTCGCGCTCTGCCACATGCTCCCAGCTCACCTCGCCATAGCGCTTGGCAATGTCGGCAAAGATGTTCTGGCCGCCCGCCGCGGCCACCGCCTGCGACAGCAGTGTATTACCCAGCACGCCGTTGGGAGCGGACTCGCCGCCATTGTAGATAAAGACCTTGACGGGAACTGTGTCGCGCAATTGCGCGCGCACCGCGTCCAGGCGAATAGAGAGATTGTCAACCAGCGCCGCGCCACGGTCGGCGACCCCGAAAATCCTGGCGACGGAGCGGATTTCGTCAAAAAGCTCGGGAAAGCCGAAGGTCCCGAGATTGCAGCCTTCGACATTGAGCCGGGTCTTCATGCCCAGATCGTGCAGCTGGTCGCGGGTGTGGCGAGACTCACTGAAACCATCGGGATAGCCGGCATAGACGAAGTCGGCTTCGGCGTTGATGAGCTCTTCGGTGGTCGCCACCAGCGGTGAGAGCACCGGGATTGCTGCATAGGCCTCGGCGTAAGCCGGGCTTATCGCCAGGTTGGCCATATAGGATGTGCCTGCCATCTGGTCTTGCAGGCCGAGGGCCAACATCAATTCGGTCGCATTGTTTGAGAGGGTGACGGCGCGTTGCGGCGCCTGCTCATATGTGGTCGTGACACCGCAGTTTTCGTCGGTCACCGGAAAGGCCGCGTCCTGTGCAGAGAGCGGCGTGGCCAAAGCCAGTGCAGCGGTAAGGCCGGCTAAACGGATGAAGGAAGCTTGGAACATGCTGATTTGTCCTATTGGATGGGAAGAGCCGGGAGGGTTTGGAGAGCGGGAAGCGCTGTCTGGCCAAAAAGCGTGGCCATGGCGTCTGCCTGCTGGTGGGCAACTTCGCCATTGCAGTTGAAGATCAGCCGGACGCTGTCGATGCCCGTCGCGTCGCGCAGAGCGAGCAGTTGATCGAAGCAATCCTCGGCGCTGCCGGCAATCATCTGCTGGTCCAGGAACGCTTCGCGATCGATGGGCATGATGGTGTCGACGGGCCGGTTCCGGGCGGCGGCGTAGCGCTGTCGCCGCTCATATAGTCGCGGCAGCAGATGATCGACTGCGGCAAGCGCTGCTTGCCGGGTGTGGGCGACGGTGACGTAGCGCGAGAGCGAAAAATCGGCCGGATAGCGGGCAGACGTGTTGCCCGCCAATTGGTCGTAAACAGCAAGCTGGCGATGCTCTGGCGGCTCCAGGCTCAGCAGCAGCGGCAGGCGGTTGGCAATGGAAAAGGCAATCGATTGCGGCGTTGTGCCAGCGACATAGACCGGGATATCGTCACCTGCGGCAAGCAATGGTCCGACAGGCTGGCCGGAGCTTGGCCAGATGCCCTCAGCCGGCGCGAAGGTCGGCCCGTGCCAGGCAGAACGGATGAGCGCAAAGCACTGTTCGAAGCGTTCCCTGGAGCTGGCCGGCTCGATGCCGAGCGCCTGCAGCGTCGCGGGAAACGTGCCGCGTCCAATGCCCAGGTCGAAACGTCCACCGCTTTGCCAGTGCAATTGGGCAATCTGCTCGGTGAGCAGAAAGGGGTGGTAGAGCGGCAGCACAAGGATGGATGTGCCCACCCGCATGCGCTCGGTGCGGGCGAAAATGCCAGCGGCCAATAACAGGGTCGAGGGATAGGGATCTGGCGGCTGCTGGAAATGGAACTCGTTAAACCAGATGCCGTCATAGCCAAGCCTGTCCATGCGTGCGCAAAAGTCGAGCACCGCACCGTGGTCCAGTCGCTTTGCGCCCCGGGTGAAGCCGGCAAGGTCAACTCTCATTGATCCATGCTCGTCACAATCGGTTCATGGGCAGCCAGGCAAGCGTCGGTCATCGAGATCCACCAATCGCATCGCTCCTGGCGCCATCCGACGGTCCGGGCGCGAGAAGGTGCCCGGCGAACGGCTTTCGTCGCTGGCGCTTCGGCTTCGAGGGGTGCGCATGTGGCGCCCGCGAAGCCGGCACAGGGCTGCGACGCGTCTTGTGTCGAACGGAAAGACGGTGTCAGGCGCGCCAAAGGTGGCGGGTGCCGGCCCGTGATAGCGGCAGGAAGGTTTTTAGCGCCAGGCAAACTCGGCATCCCGTATCACGGATGCAAAGAGGTCTGATCGCACATCGCTGTGTGTCGTCGTCATGCTCTGCCCCTACCGGAACACCTCGTCCGGCTTCATGGTATTTGCCTGGGCAGGTCTCCTGGCTTGCGGCTCGGTCGCTTTTCGCCGCCTTCCCAAACCCCGAAGAGTTCAGTGGCATTTCGCGAAATGCTCGCCGCTTACAGTTGCGAGGGCAGCCTCGGTTTTGGCCCCTGATGGGTAGTCCGCACCGTGTTCCCTTTTAATCCGCGCACATCTGGCGGAACCAAAGCACGCGACTGATGCCATAAGGAATGCACATGCGCAAGCCTGCGGCGTGACATCGGCAGGCCGATAGCTGGGCGGATCGGGGCGCCGGCAAATTCTGCGCCCCGGCGCCTATCGCGGGGAGTGAGCCGCCCGGCCGGAGCGGCCGAGCGGCATGTGCTGCAAAGGGGGGTTTAGTGGGCGAGCATTTCCTCGACCACCTCGTCGGCGCTCAGCGCGTACGGATAGTAGGTCGGCCAGTTGGTCAGCTCTTCGAGCAGTTTTGCGCGGTCGTCATCCCAATAGAGGTGGAAGTGCCCTGCATCCTGCGGCGCGATGGCATGGTCGCTGAACTGGACGAACTGCGGCGCGGCCGCGTCGCCCTCGACCTTCGCGAAAATGAAGCGCACGCCGCGATTGCCCTTTTCGTAATTCAGGATCTCGTAGCCGTCTTGCCGATAGCGCGCGGCCCTCGGCTCGCCGTCGGCATAGAAGGTGAAGGTGTCGCCTTCGATGGTGATCCGATGGACATCGGTCCGGTAACCGACGTCATAATAGGCCCGGTATTCATCAGCGCTCATGGTGCCGGCGTCGGCCTTGTGCTGCATCACCGGATCGAGCGCGCCGCTCTGTAGCAGGGGATAGACCGACTGCCAGTCGCCTTCCCAATCGGCCAGGGTGCGCGGTGCGACCTGGCTGTCTTCAAAGTAGCCCTGATAGACCTCGTCATCATGGTCGTCGGCATGGTCATGGTCGTGGCCTTCACCCTCATGCACGACGCCACTGCCACCCACGGCAACGATGTTGAACGGTTTGCCCTCCAAGGCGATCTGGCCCTTTTCCGCAAATGTCTCGGCGTCCACGATGTGTATCCTGCCAGCCAGCGGATCGGTGACGAAGACATTGTCGGCGGCGGCGGCAATGCGCGGACGCGGATCGCTCCAGTGGCCGTCCATCGAATACATCCCGGTGAGCTTGATCGAAGCGGTCACCGCACCGGCGATCACGTCGAGCTTATGCAGCGTGCCGTCTTCGGTGAAGACATAGGCGAAGCGCGGCCGCACCGGATCGACGGCGAAATGGACGCGGCGGGTCGGCAGATCGACCAGGCGGTAGGGATCATCCCCACCGGGCTCGATAATCGAAACGGTGTCGGCATCCCAGTTGCCCAGGAAGTATTGCAGGCCGCGACCACCGAGCATGGTCGAAACGCGGCCGTCGCCCAGGCCCTCCGGGAAAGCGAGCAGCTCGACCTTGGGCTGGCCGCCGACCGCGCTGATGAGCAGGATACCGTTCTCGCAGCCGCCAATAGCGCCCAGATTGCCCGACAGAGCTTCCCCATGCACGCCAGCGCATTGGATGACGTCGCCGACCGGATTGCCGTCACCGCCGACGATCTGTACCCCGGTCACCGAGCCTTCGCCGTCTGAATTGTAGACCGAGACTATGGAATGGTCGCCAAAGGGCACCACCACGCCATGATGGGGCGCATTGGCCGCGACCACGGCGATTTCGCCTTCGCCTTCGAGCGCCATGCGTTCGCTGAACACGCGGGCGATGCCCTCGCCGTCGAAGAATGCGGCGAAATGACCGTCATGCTCGACAAAATGCGACGGGCTTTCGCCGGTGACCGAAAAGCCGGTCAGCGCGGGCTGGCTCAACGCGATGTCGGCATGATCGCCATGGTCGTCGACGCGAATGCCGCTATCGATGGCGGTGACGGTTCCAGCAGCGCCCTGCACCGCGAAAACGGTCGCGCCGGTGTCGCTTCGGTAGAGGCTGGCGGGACCGGAGATGTCGAAATGCGTGATTTCTTCATTGGTCAATGCATCGATGACATGCACCACCGGCTCGGCGTGGTCGGACACGAACAGACGCCAGGCAGTGACGTCGTCGGCCAGGACCGGACCGGCCAGGCAAGTCAGCAGCGTAATGGCCGACGTGCCTAGAGCGAAATGCTTCATGGTATTCTCCCAGGTTGATGGCATTGGAGCGGTCCGGGCGGACCGCAGCGTTCACTCGGCGGCGATGGCCGACGTGATGGTGGAAACACTGGTCAGCATCATCTCGACGCAGGTCGAGGCCCGCCCATCGGGATCCAGCAAGGCGCCTGAATGCAGCGTGCCGCCCAGAGGCGGCAGGCCGGTCGACCAGATGGGAACCGGCGATGTTCGCGGCGGACACCGCTGCAGCATTATGCTCGTGGATCTGGCGGCTCACACTGGCAGCCGAGCTTTCGGGCTGGGTTGCGGGGCCAGCAGACGACATGAGGGGCAACCGGTCCCCTGCGGCATCAGCAGTCTTGCCTAGTGCAAGGTCGAGATCAGCAATAATGATATAACAGAACAATCTGTCGCAGTAGAAGGCTTGCGGATCAGGGCGATGGCCAATCAGGCGGTTTGCTGCGATGCGGGCGCATGTGCGATGAGAAGGCCACCTGCGCTTGACAATCAGGGTCCCCTGCCCTGGGCAAAGGTTTGATGGCACAAGATCGATGACATGCGCGGGACAATTTCGGCCGACGTCAGGTTGGCGGCGCGGACAGCTTTTTGCATGGACGACAATCGTGCGGGATTTCCACCGCACCGAACCGTTCAGCTGGTGCGTCGCGGGATGTTCCCAATGGCCCCGTGTGCGATTGGAGTATGTAACTGCGGCTGGATGCACGGGTGATCCGAATAGCTGGCGCTGATTTTTCTGACACGTTATTACATTACATTTTTCCTGGAGCAATAGGGAACTCATTGTCAACGTGATAACGGACACGAGACGTGGTCGCCGGGATGTCAAATTGGCGACCACTGGCGCAATGCCGACGATCTCGCTCTTGCCGATACCGGCATATCCAACGCGCGAAGGCGCGAGACCAGTGTGTCGGTGGCAAGCGCAGACTGGTCCGAGCACAGGCCCGCTTGCTTCATAGCGAGGGTATGGGGCCGTGTGAAATAACCAAGAGCCCTGGTTGCTCACGCTCGGGTCTAATGAATTCTTGCCCCAACCCGAATGACAAAAATGGGTCACCGCTACCTTGGCTTGCCGGTAGCGGTGACTCATAACGGTCGTTCAGACCACCTCTCCGATTTCCCCAAAGCCGCCGTTCCGCTCAATCGAGGCTATGACTATGAAGGGGTGGTAAGGGGACCGTCAGCTAAGGGTTGCTCCATAGCATAAGCAGACGTTAATGATGCGGCATAGCGAAGTCCGATAAACCAAAAGCTTTCTTGCTGCACGGCTTCATTGGTGCAGGAAAGACTACATTCGCGAAGAAGTTGGAGAGCGATGAGCGCGCTCTGCGCTTTACACACGACGAATGGATGAACAAACTCTACGGCGAAGACCCACCTGCGGAGCAATTTGACGAATACGCCCAGCGCATATCTGGGGTGATGCAAGCGGCTTGGACACGCTGCCTTGATCTCGGTGTCAACGTTGTTCTGGATTTTGGGTTCTGGTCGCGAGCAGAACGAGACACCATCAGGGGCGTCGTGGCCCGTCATGGAGGCGAACCCGTCCTATATCACCTGAATTGCGCTCTAGGTGGAAGCCTCTTCATTGCGCCAAACACGTTCGAAGTGCTGAAAGCGCGTTTCGAGCCACTTTCTGATGATGAGCCGAGTGTTGAGATTCTTACGTCGGGCAGTAGTTAACTGACGACCCACGCCCCCAGTGTCCGCTAACAGGCGAAGGAATCTTACGCCTCCGGTCTGCAATGGGGTCGACCGCGGCCCGACCGCTTGCGGATGTCCGTTACCTTTGCGCTAGGTCGTGAACTCATAAAGGTTATGTGCGCTGCTGATCGTCACGACCGATCAATCCCAATGCGACATCGAATGATGGCGCGATCGGCCACACGCTTTCAGCCAGGTTGATGTTGGTCATATCGAATGAGATGAGCGGGTATACGACACGGGTAAATTTTTACATGCACCAGTAGTAAAGCGAGGAAACCATGAGAAAAATATTCTCTTTTTAGCCCCAATCTTGCTTGTCCTGCAGTCTATTTCATCCACTTTGGCGGCCAGCGACCGAGAAAATCCGAGAAATGACTCAATCTGTTCATATTTACAGAGGGCTGCCGAAATTTCCAATCAAGCTGGGGACTTTCAATACGACAATTACTACGAAAGTGGATCCGTAGAAGTAGATTGCCCAGCCAAAGCATATTCCATATTGATGACAATTCGTCCACACAGCGATCCAAGTGCGCTGGAGAAGCAAAGTGATCCGCATTCTGTAAGGTCACTGATATGCAACCACAGGTCTGGCTACCGAGAGGCCTTCCTGCAAGGATGGACATTCAGCGTAACGTATTTGACATCCGACCAACAAACTATATCTAAGATAACGGTAAATTCCTGCATTTAGTATGACCGAAATCTTCGATTGATAAATTATGCAGATCTGTATCTGATATTATATTTTTTGTGCAATTTTCTGCACTGTTTTTGTAATCTAGAAAGTGCCGATTATCCGTGAAGTTGCCCCAAAGAGTGCTGGGGTTGCATAGCATCCCTCCTCACACAGTATCGCCTCACCCACGGCTAAGATGGGGAATTCGGGGTGGAATGCAGACTGCCCGCTTTCGGCTAGTAAGACGAGAAAGCTGACGCTGAAAGCCCGGTCGAGTTGGGCCGGTTACAGACAGATGGCCTTCGGACATCCTTTGAGAAGAGCAAACAAAGTCGACGCGTTTACGGCTGCGAAAGCATCAGGCGCAGGGCTGCGCAAGACAAAGTGAAATGGCGAGCCATGCTCAGTAGTGGCGATCTCGGCAAGCCGGTCGAGATATTCGATCCACTGTTCCGTCGTCAAATCCAGCGTCACTTCGGCAGGCCTAAAAAAATGCCTCGGCGTCGTGTGTGGTGCGCTCGGCGGAGATCCGTGCCTCGTGCTTCACCGAGGGTAAGGGTGCCGGTCAAGGCCTCCCCGGCAATAGCCAAGTTCAGTGTGCCTTCTCCGGCGGAGCCCGTGAACTGCCCAATAATGGCGTTGTCCTGGCCATATGCCACGATATTGAACCTGCCCATGGGAATGGCGATGGTTCCTTCGATCGCGGCGCCCACGCGACGCAGTTCCAGGTGAATGGGTAGTGGCGACTGCGACTCTATCTGGGTCTCGCCAGCGAAGCGTTCCTCGACAGACTCTTCTTGAGCGTCAGCAGGTCCGAATGCGGCAACTGATGGCAGCAGGAAAAGGCAGCGAGCAGCCTCGCAAGCCGTGTCATGCTTTGTCTCCAGCAAACAGGTCAAATGTCCCGGCGCTTCGCGCCAGGGCGACAGCAAGCATCCAGACAGCAACGTCGGCCGCATGCAGAATTATGCGCTCACCGGGTTTTGCACCTGGGCTAGCCCGCGCGCTGCGAGCCTTTGGGTTTACGCGTGTTGGGGCCACACATGAGGATGCGCCCCCGATATGCGCGCGCCCAGCAGTGGCATCTACTCGCTCGTGATCTGCGGGTAGCCGTCGAGGAATGGAATGGCGAAATCGCTTACCATTGGATCGGCGACAACCTCGTAGTGGGTTTGGTTGGGGATCACCGCGAAGCGGCTCTCTGCCATACCCTCACGGTTCCAACCACCCTCCCGCGCACCGCCGCCGAGCAGCTCGAAAAATTCGGTCGCCTTGTCGATGTGAACAGAGTCCCAATCGGCAAAGATCAGCAGCGTTGGCGCCTGAACGTTTGGCACTTCGGCACTCCAGTCGTAGTCTTCCGAGAGCAGACCACCAATCTCTTTGATCGCTTCCACCCAGCTGTCCGCGCCGCCGATAGCCTTGCGAACATGGGCCTCATATACCGGCGAGTCGACCAGGCTGTCTGCGGCAGCCACAGGATCGGCCGCAATAGCGCGCATTCCCTGGAAGTTGTATTCGTGCCAGTTTGAAAAGGCGAAGGCGGCCGAGACGATCACCAGCCGGTCGACCACTTCGGGATGGTCGATGGCAAGCCGTAGCGCAGTCGCGCCACCGAGGGAATAGCCCATGACATCGGCCTTCTCGTAGCCAAGCTTGTTGATGAGCTCGGCAATGTCGGTCGCCATTGCTTCAAAGGTCATGGGGCGGCCGAGCGGTCCTGTGCTACCATGCCCCTGAAGATCAACGCCAATGACTTTGCGGCTTTCGGCAAGACGGGCGATGTTTGGTCCAAATGCCTCGATCGTGCTGAGCCCGCCATGGAGAAGAACAAGCGGCTCACCCTCCCCATAGGTCTGATACCAGACCTTGACGCCATTGACGTCGGCGCGGCCGGATTCGACGGGTTCGGGTAGGTCAGTCATTTCGGCCTCCTGGGCGGTAACGATAGGTGGAGCTGCGATCGCCAGCGCGAGCGCGGCTAGAACAAAAAGGATGGTGGGTTTGAGCATTTTCAGGTCTCCAGCATTTGCGAGATTCCGCCAGGTCCCGGCGAACTTGAAATTTGCAGCAAGTGATTGGTCAGACCAGGACCGCGCCGCCCGCGACATCGAGGATGATACCGGTCACCCAGGAGGAGCGTTCGGACGCGAGATAGAGCGCCGCCTGGCCCACATCTTCGGGCCGTCCCAGCCGAGGGATTGGATGCTGCAGGCGCATCGCCTCTAGCCGATCGGGAGGAATGCGTTGTTCATTGCGCTCAGTGAGGATGGTCTCGGGCGCGATGCAGTTCGCCCTGATCCCGAACGGGCCGACCTGCGCTGCCAGATCCTGAGTGAAAATCTGCACGCCGGCCTTGGCAGCCGCATACGCAACAGGCGCTACGGGATACGGCTTGCGTGCCGCGGCCGAGGACAGCGTGATGATGTTGCCCGACCCACGCTTTTTCATGTGGGGCAGGAATGCCCTGACGGTAAGAAATGTCGCGGTCAGATTGCCGGTTATGGCCGCGTTCCACTCGAGTGGGTCGATCTCTTCGATCAACGCTGGGCGCGCAAAGCTTCCGCCAGCGTTGGCAACCAGGATATCGACCGGATCGCAGTCATCAGCGATCTTGCTTCGCATGGCCTCGATGTCCGGCAGGATGGTCAGGTCGGCGACATAAACGCTGGCTTTTCCTCCTTCCGACAAGATCTGCCCATGAACCCTCGCTAGCGCGTCTTGGTCACGCCCTTGCAGGATAACGACGGCGCCGTTCGCGGCAAAGGTCCGGGCAATGGCGGCGCCGATGCCGCGAGAGCTGCCAGTGACAAGAGCAGTTTTACCTGCAAGTTCCATTGGTGTTCGCACTCCGTGTTTGAACTATGCCGATCACAGCCCTGGATCGGGTCTGGGATACTCGAGTTGCATGGCCACGACGTCGCTCGTGCCTGCGCCGTAGCGCCTGCCGATTTCGAATAGTGTCTCGTCCAAAGCTTCGGCTACCGGCTGGGTGGGAAAGAGCGAAACCGTGTCTTCAGCTGGCCATTCCGTCACCTTCAGATCAGGCAGGACGCGAATGCCACCCTTACTCAGGATTTCGTCGGTCTCCGCGAAAGTGACGGCCCGCGACCGATAGCTCCGTGACCAGGCGTCGGCGACCATGGCGAGCGACAATTCGTCGATACCCGGCTCGAGCGCGATCCCCAGTTCCTCACGGTTCCAAAATGCCAATGTATTGCCCAGCACCTGACCGGCAAAATCGCGGGTGAACCTGAATGCGCCGCTTGCATGGCGGGCGTCCCACTGTTCGATACCAAGTTCGCTGGCGACCGCTGCGGCTTTGTCACGCCCGGCGATCGCCTCAATGAGCGTGAGCATCATCGGCATGGACGCCGAAATGCCGGTCGTCGTCACGACATTGCCGTCAATCACCATGCGACGGTCGGGCACGTATTCAATGTTGGGTTGGAGCTTCAGCAGGTCAGGCAGGTAGTACCAGTGTGTGGTGGCTCGCTTGCCGTCGAGTAGCCCGGCAGCCGCGACAACCTTGGCTCCAGCGCAGACACCGATAATGATGGCGCCCTTACGCGACTGCTCCCGCAACCAGGCCATCACCGCCGGATCATTGTCCCGGCTCATCGCCGGCACGATGACATAGTCGGCACCGGCTGGGAGCCTGGCGTCAAATTGCGCAATGGTCTCGTCCGGTTGCACGGCAAGGGCTGGATAGAGCTGCACCGACCCTTCTGTCGTTGCCAGCATGACCACGTCAGCAATATCGGCGCGTCGCAGAACGCCGGTGGGATAGATGTAGTCCGTGATCTCGGTGGCGTCGTTGAGGCCGATAACGGCGATGGTAGGTCGACCGGCCTGAGCTGGTCGGAGCGCATTCAGCATCGCCTGGGTTTCGGTCGGAGCTGGGATGTCAGCCGCGGGATTGACCGTTGCTGGCAGGCTCCATAGCCACACGCCAAAGCCCGCACTGGCAATGACCAGCAGCCCTGCAAATCCTGCGACAACCAAACGTATCACGCGTCATCTCCAACTGACTTGCCTCTTCCTAATCAGCGCAACGGACTGATAGAAGGTCCAATTCTGTTAGAAATCGCCAGACCAATTGGAGGGTGGATGCTGCATATCGATCTGGTTGAGCGCGATGACCTGAGCGGCGAAATCTATCGCCAAACAAAGCGCGCCATCATCAGCAACATACTGCGTCCCGGGGATGCTTTGCCGGCTACTCGTGAGCTGGCGCGAACCCTCAGCGTCGCCCGGACGACGGTGGTGATCGCCTACGAGCGGCTGGAGGCAGACGGCTTCATTCAGTCGCGACAGGGAGCAGGAACATTCGTCCGAGGCTCGACGCAGGCGACGAACTCGCGCTCCCGAAGAATACAGCTT
>CAXBKI010000002.1:0-25228 GCA_963975955.1 uncultured Devosia sp. | reverse complement strand
TGCTGACACCGGAAGAATGCAAGATCGGCATCATGCCCGGCTCGATCTTCTCGAAGGGCTCGGTGGGTATTGTGTCGCGTTCGGGCACGCTTACATATGAAGCCGTGTTCCAGACGACCAATGAAGGCCTGGGCCAGTCGACTGCCGTGGGTATCGGCGGCGATCCGGTCAAGGGCACCGAATTCATCGACATGCTCGAAATGTTCCTGGCCGATGACGAGACCAAGTCCATCGTGATGATCGGCGAAATCGGCGGTTCGGCCGAGGAAGACGCTGCCCAGTTCCTGATCGATGAAGCCAAGCGCGGCCGCAAGAAGCCGATGGCCGGCTTCATTGCCGGGCTGACTGCGCCTCCAGGTCGCACCATGGGCCATGCTGGCGCCGTAATTTCAGGCGGTAAGGGCGGTGCGGAAGACAAGATTGCAGCGATGGAGGCAGCGGGGATCCGCATGTCGAAGTCGCCGGCCCGGATCGGGCGGACCCTGTCGGAGGTCCTCAAGGGCTAGGGGATTAGTCGAAAGTTGGTCGCGCTTCGGACACAGAACGGTGTTACGCCGGTTGTCATGTTTGAGGCCGATGAAAATATTGTGAGTAGCGGCGCCTTGAGGGGCGCCGCAAGTCTTAACAGGATACAAAGGAAAAGCGGTCAATAGTCTTTCCAAGTAATGACCGTTCATGAGGCCGGAGACTGTCCGGTCAATTCAGAAGGATGGCGGGGCGTGGGCCTCGCGACAAAAAGCGATGACACGACAGGAAAAGAACGACACGTTCTTGCTTACCTCGTTCCTCTATGGTGGGAACGCCGATTACATTGAGCAATTGTACTCCCGGTACAAGGGCGATCCGGCCAGCGTCGACGAGACCTGGCAGAGCTTCTTTTCCAAACTCGATGATGGCGAGGGTGTCGCCCAGCAGAACGCTGACGGCCCCAGCTGGAGCCGCAAGGACTGGCCGCAGGCCGCCAATGGCGAACTGGTCAGCGCGCTGGACGGAAATTGGGGCGAAATCGCCCTCAAGACCGAAAAGGCCATCAGCAAGAAGGCCCAGGCGCTCGGCGTCGCCACCTCGAGCGTGGATGACGTGCTGCAGGCCACGCGCGATTCGATCCGCGCGATCATGATGATCCGGGCCTATCGCATGCGCGGCCATCTGCATGCCGATCTGGATCCGCTCAAGATGAAGGCCGACGAGCCTGCACCCGAGCTCGACCCCAAGAGCTATGGCTTCACCGAGGCCGACTACAGCCGCAAGATCTTCATCGATAACTATCTGGGCCTGGAATACGCCACGATTCCGGAAATGCTGGCGATCCTCAACCGCACCTATTGCGGTACGCTGGGCATCGAGTTCATGCATATTTCCGATCCTGAAGCCAAGCAGTGGATCCAGGAACGCATCGAAGGTCCGGACAAGGAAATCGCCTTTACGGCCGAAGGCAAGAAGGCCATCCTCAACAAGCTGATCGAAGCCGAGGGCTTCGAGAAGTTCATCGATGTCAAATATACCGGCACCAAGCGCTTCGGCCTGGACGGCAGCGAATCCACCATTCCGGCGCTCGAACAGATCATCAAGCGCGGCGGCGCCCTGGGGATCAAGGATATCGTGCTGGGCATGGCGCACCGCGGTCGCCTCAACGTGCTGACCCAGGTGATGCAGAAGCCGCACCGTGCCCTGTTCCATGAGTTCAAGGGCGGCGCCTTCTACCCTGAAGATGTCGAAGGTTCGGGCGACGTGAAGTACCATCTGGGTGCGTCGTCGGACCGAGAATTCGACGGCAAGAAGGTCCATCTGTCGCTGACCGCCAATCCGAGCCATCTCGAGATCGTCGATCCGGTGGTGCTGGGCAAGGCCCGCGCCAAGCAGGACCAGCACATCGCGCCCAAGGGCAAGCTGGTCAATATTCCGACGGAAGGCAAGCCAGACCGCTCCATGGTGCTGCCGCTGCTGATCCATGGCGACGCTGCGTTTGCCGGCCAGGGCGTGATTGCCGAATGCCTGGGCCTGAGTGGCCTCAAGGGTCACCGCACGGGTGGTTCGATCCATTTCGTGATCAACAACCAGATCGGCTTCACCACCAGCCCGATGTATTCGCGCTCGTCGCCCTATCCGACAGACGTCGCCAAGATGATCGAGGCGCCGGTGCTGCATGTGAATGGCGACGATCCGGAGGCGGTGGTGTTTGCGGCCAAGGTGGCGGTCGAATACCGCCAGAAATTCGGCAAGCCTGTCGTCATCGACATGTTCTGCTATCGCCGGCATGGCCACAATGAAGGCGACGAGCCCAGCTTCACCCAGCCGCTGATGTATTCCAAGATCCGCGCGCACAAGACCACGCTCGAGATCTATGCGGAAAAGCTGGTGGGCGAAGGCCTGCTGACCAATGATGCCGTCGAGCAGCTCAAGGCCGACTGGCGCGAGACGCTGGAAAAGGAATTCGAGGCCGGCCAGGACTATCGTCCGAACAAGGCCGACTGGCTGGACGGCGCCTGGAAGGATTTCCGCCCTGCCGACGCCGAAGGGCCGCGGCGCGGCGATACCGGCGTGGAAATCGACCGGCTCGCCAAGATCGGCACCGACCTGACGCGTATCCCCGAAGGCTTCAACGTCCACAAGACGGTCAAGCGCTTCATGGACAATCGTCTGGCGGCCATTGAGTCGGGCGAGGGTATTGACTGGGCGACAGCGGAATCGCTGGCCTTCGGTACGCTGGTGACGGAAGGTCATCCGGTGCGCCTTTCCGGGCAGGACGTCGAACGCGGCACGTTCAGCCAGCGCCATTCGGTGCTCAACGACCAGCAGGTGGACAACAAGACCTATACGCCGCTCAACAATCTCGACCCCGAGCAGTGCCGCTACGAAGTCATCAACTCGATGCTCTCGGAAGAGGCGGTGCTGGGGTTCGAGTATGGCTACTCGCTGGCAGAGCCCAAGGCGCTGACCATCTGGGAAGCCCAGTTCGGCGACTTCGTCAACGGCGCCCAGGTGGTGATCGACCAGTTCATCTCGTCGGGCGAACGCAAATGGTTCCGCATGAGCGGGCTGGTGATGCTGCTGCCGCATGGCTATGAAGGGCAGGGTCCCGAGCACTCCTCGGCACGCCCCGAGCGCTTCCTGCAATTGTGTGCAGAAGACAATATGCAGGTCGCCAACTGCACGACGCCGGCCAACTACTTCCACGCCCTGCGCCGCCAGGTAAAGCGCGACTTCCGCAAGCCGCTGATCCTGATGACGCCCAAGAGCCTGCTGCGCCACAAGCGGGCGACCTCCGGCCTGGCCGAACTGGGACCGGATTCGGTGTTCCACCGCCTGCTGTGGGACGATGCCGAGGCGCCCGGCGCGCCAAAGACCACCACCAAGCTGGTCAGCGACGACAAGATCCGCCGCGTCGTGCTGTGCTCGGGCAAGGTCTATTACGACCTGCTCGAAGATCGCGAGAAGAAGGGCATCGACGATGTCTATCTGCTGCGCATCGAACAGCTCTACCCGTTCCCGGCCAAGGCGCTGCTGGACGAGCTGAACCGGTTCAAGAATGCCGAGGTTATCTGGTGCCAGGAAGAACCCAAGAATATGGGTGCCTGGGCCTTCATTCAGCCCTATGTTGAATGGGTATTCGACCAGATGGGCCGGACCGGGCAGCGCGTGCGCTATACCGGCCGCCCGGCTTCCGCTTCCACGGCGACCGGCCTGATGCGGACGCATCTGGCCCAGTTGCAGGCCTTCCTCGACGAAGCCTTCGCGCAATAAAAGGACAACACAATGTCGACTGAAATCCGCGTACCGACGCTGGGCGAGAGCGTCACCGAGGCCACGATCGGGCAGTGGTACAAGAAGGTGGGCGACAGCGTCGCCGCCGACGAGCCACTGGTTGAACTGGAAACCGACAAGGTGACCATCGAAGTGCCCGCGCCTGCCGCCGGCGTGCTGGAGGCCATTGCGGCCCAGCCAGGCGATACGGTTGATGTCGGTGCATTGCTGGGCGCCATTGGTGGCGCCGGCGCGACAGTAACGGAAAAGCCGGCCGCCGAGCCTGCCAAGACGGAGCCAGCCAAGACTGAGCCGGCCAAGGCCGAGGCGCCGGCAGCTGCACCAGCAGCCGCGGCTGCCCCGAGCGCTGCGCCCACGAGCATGCCACCGGCGCCGTCCGCCCAAAAGCTGGCCACCGAGCAGAACCTGGACACCGGCGATATCGCCGGTTCGGGCAAGCGTGGCCAGGTGCTCAAGGAAGACGTGCTGTCGGCCATGAGCAAGATCGCCGGGGCACCGTCTGCTCCGGCAGCGGCCCCCGCAGCCAAGCCAGCCGAGGCCAAGTCGCCCGCGCCGCGCGCCGCGTCCTCGGCGGACGAAGCGGCTCGCGAAGAGCGGGTGAAAATGTCGCGTCTGCGCCTGACCATTGCGCGCCGCCTCAAGGATGCCCAGAACACCGCGGCGATGCTGACCACCTTCAACGAGGTGGACATGGCGCCGGTGATGGCGCTGCGCACCCAGTACAAGGAACTGTTCGAGAAGAAGCATGGCGTCAAGCTCGGCTTCATGGGCTTTTTCACCAAGGCCGTCGTGCACGCCCTCAAGGAAATCCCGGCGGTCAATGCCGAGATCGATGGCGATGACCTGATCTACAAGCAGTACGCCAATATCGGCGTGGCCGTGGGTACCGACAAGGGCCTTGTGGTTCCCGTGGTGCGGGACGCCGACCAGATGAGCATTGCCGAGATTGAAAAGGCCATCAACGGCCTGGGCAAGAAGGCGCGTGACGGTCAGCTGTCGATGGCCGACATGCAGGGCGGCACGTTCACCATCTCCAATGGCGGCGTCTATGGCTCGCTGATGAGCACGCCGATCCTGAATGCCCCGCAGTCGGGCATTCTGGGCATGCACAAGATCCAGGAGCGACCCGTGGTGGTCGGTGGCCAGATCGTGATCCGGCCGATGATGTATCTGGCGCTGAGCTATGATCACCGCATCGTGGACGGCAAGGAAGCGGTGACCTTCCTGGTGCGCGTCAAGGAGAGCCTGGAATCGCCGGAACGCCTGGTGCTCGATCTCTAGATCGCCGCATTGGCATGACATAGCAAGGGGTCCGCCGCGGCGGGCCCCTTTTTGTTGGCGTAATCGTGATTGCCGGTGCGGCACGATGCTAACAGTGCATTAACACCTGACGGGCAGATCAAGCGGTCTGTTGCCGCGCCTTAGCTGAGAGTAGACCGCCCATTGCGTTCCCTGATCTGTTCCCTCGTCATCTGCCTTGCCGCGTCCGTTCCTGCCGCTGCCCAGGATGCTGCCGACCCTGCCCTGGTGGGGGAACTGATGGCGTTTCACGGCTCCAAGGCGATCGTTTCCGCCATGACCACGCATTGCTACGAAACAACCGGGCTCGACAATGCCTACAAGCAGGCCAATGACAATTGGTACCTGCGCAATATCGGGTTTCTTGAACTGGCCAATCGCGTGGCGGAGCGGCTGGGCGGCGGAACGCCGCAAGAGGTGGCTGCGGCCGAGACCTATGGTGGCAGCCAGATCATGAGCGCCTATAACCAGGCCGACGACAAGGACAGTTTCTGCAAGGCTTTTCTCGACCAGGTGAACTCGGGCGCGCTCGATATCGACAAGAGCCTGCCCGATGCGCTGAAGAAGGCCCAGGCCATCGCCGCGCACTAGCGCGCAGAATGGCGGTTTCCGAATTCGCCAGAACTCGCTAAACAGAGATGCCCCGCTTGGGCGGGAATGAACTGTGGTTGGTGGGTTTTGGACTTTCCCTGGCTTGAGTTTGCCGGCCTGATGCTGGCTTTTGGTATCAATGCCGTCATTCCGGGCGCCGATTTTGCCATGGTCCTGCGGCAATCGATCGCCCATGACCGGCGCGCGGCGCTGTTTACCTCGGCGGGCATTGCCGCCTCGATCCTGGTGCATGGCAGCTACACGCTGCTTGGCGTCGGGGTCATCGTGGGGCAGTCATTGCTGCTGTTCAACATCCTCAAATGGCTGGGCGCCGCCTATCTGGTGTACCTGGCCATTTCGGCGCTGCGCAGCCCACCACCCGCGCCGCCCGTCGAGACCGGGCTGGCGGTGGCAGCGCGCAGCGATTTCTCGGCCTTTGCGCTGGGCTTTCTGACCAATCTGCTCAATCCCAAGGCGGTGCTGTTCTTCCTGGCACTGTTTACCAGCCTGGTATCGGCGCATACGAGCGGCGACATCAAGGTGGTGTATGTGGCCTGCATGAGCATGATGCTTTTTGCCTGGTTTGCATTGGTCTCATTTTTCTTTACGACCGCGTCGGTACGACAGGGTTTTTTCCGCTTTGGCAGGTGGTTTAATCGGGTCACCGGCATTACCTTCATCCTGCTGGCAGTGCGTGTCGCACTGGCCCAGCAACACTAACCAGTTTCGGGGCTTCCAATGGCAGACGTTTTCGACCTCACCATCATCGGCTCGGGTCCGGGCGGCTATGTCGCAGCGATCCGCGCGGCACAGCTGGGCATGAAGGTTGCAGTGGTCGAGAAATGGGCCACCCATGGCGGCACCTGCCTCAATATCGGCTGCATTCCCTCCAAGGCGCTGCTGCATGCGTCCGAGATGTTCGAAGAAGCCGGGCATGGCATGAAAGCCCTGGGCATCGATATTCCGACGCCGGTGCTGAACCTGCCGCAGATGATGAACCACAAGACCGAAACGGTCGCGGCCAATGTCGGCGGGGTCGACTATCTGTTCAAGAAGAACAAGATCACCACCTTCCAGGGCATCGGCACGATTGCGGCGCCGGGCAAGGTGCACGTGACGCCCCAGAATGGCGCCATGATCGAAATCGACACCAAGAATATCGTGATTGCCTCGGGATCGGTGTCGGCCAATCTGCCGGGCATCGAGATCGACGAGAAGAAGATCGTGACCTCGACCGGGGCGCTCAACCTGGAGAAGGTGCCGGGCAGGCTCGTGGTGATCGGCGCCGGCGTGATCGGCCTCGAGCTGGGCTCGGTCTGGGCGCGGCTGGGCAGCCAGGTGACCGTTGTGGAATATCTCGACCGCATCCTTCCGGGCATGGACAGCGAAGTGGCGCGCCAGTTCCAGCGCATGCTGCAAAAGCAGGGTATCGAGTTCAAGCTGTCGAGCAAGGTATCGGGCGCCGAGCGGCAGGACAACGGTTCGCTCAAGGTCAGCGTCGAGCCCGCCAAGGGCGGCACAGCCGAACTGCTCGATGCCGACGTGGTTCTGGTGGCCATCGGCCGCAAGCCCTATACCGAAGGGCTGGGGCTCGACATTGTGGGCGTGGGCCTGGACGAACGCGGCCGCGTGCGCGTGGATGGCCATTTCAAGACCTCGGTGGATGGCATCTACGCCATTGGCGACGTGATTGCGGGTCCGATGCTGGCGCACAAGGCCGAGGACGAGGGCATTGCCGTTGCCGAGATCCTGGCGGGGCAGGCGGGCCATGTGAACTATGCCGCCATTCCTTCGGTGGTCTATACCAATCCAGAAGTCGCCTCGGTGGGCAAGACCGAGGATGAACTCAAGGCTGACGGCGTCGAGTACAAGATCGGCAAGTTCCCCTTCACCGCCAATGGGCGCGCCAAGGCGATGCTGGCGACGCAGGGCTTCGTCAAGATCCTGGCCGATGTGGAAACCGACAGGGTGCTGGGTGCCCATATCGTGGGCAAGAATGCCGGCGAGATGATCCATGAGCTTGTCGTGCTGATGGAGTTCTCCGGTTCGGCCGAGGATCTGGCGCGCACGACGCACGCGCATCCGACGCTGTCGGAAGCCGTGCGCGAGGCCGCTCTGTCGCTTGAGGATGGCGCCATCCACATCTGATCGCTGCTGCGATCGCCGTATCCGATGTGCGCCGCCGGGGTCTCCCCGGCGGCGTTTTTGCCTTGTTTTGCCGCCAGGGACAGCGCTATCGCCGGAAAGTCATCATACAACATGGGGATGTTTGTATGTTGACTGCCACCCAGTTGTTCCATACCAGTTTGAGAACCAGGTGAGGGCAGGGTCCACAGGATGCTGGCCGCGCTTGAGAGGCGAAGGGATAAACCCACGCCACAGTGAGCGACATTGGTCTGCGTGGTTCGGAGGATGGACCTGGCTGATGTCATCAGATCCTTGGGAGGACTTTCATGTTTCATCTGCCTAGACTGGCGGCGACAGCACTTGTCGCTGCAACCCTGATGGTTTCGACAGCCAGCGCCCAGACGGTGCTGCGGTCGTCCGACACCCATCCCGATGGCTATCCGACCGTGGAGGCGGTCAAGTATTTCGGCGAGAAACTGAGCGAGGCCACTGACGGTCGTTACGCGGTCGAAGTGTTCCATTCCGCCCAGCTGGGCGAGGAAAAGGACACGATCGAGCAGACCCAGTTCGGCGTGATCGACCTGAACCGCATCTCCATCGGGGCTTTCGGTACCCAGGTGCCGGCAGCCACCGTGGTGCAGCTGCCCTATATCTTCCGCTCCGTCGACCATTTCCACCATGTGCTGGATGGTCCTATCGGTGCGGAAATCCTGGCGGCCTTCGATGCTGTCGATCTCAAGGCGCTGGCCTATTATGACGGCGGCGCCCGCTCGTTCTACAATAGCGGCAAGCCGATCAATGCGCCCGCCGATCTCGAGGGCATGAAGCTGCGCGTGATGGGGTCGGACATCTTCGTGGACATGGTCAAGGCGCTGGGCGGCAACGCCACGCCAATGCCCTATGGCGAAGTGTATTCGGGCATCCAGACCGGGGTCATCGACGGCGCCGAAAACAACTACCCCAGCTATGATACGGCCGGTCACGCGGAAGTGGCCAAGTATTATTCGCTCGACGAACACCTCATGGTGCACGAAGTGCTGGTGATGTCCAAGATGGTCTGGGACAAGCTGTCGGCCGAGGACCAGACTGCCGTCATGGAAGCGGCAAAGGCCTCGGTGGGCAAGCAGCGCGAGCTGTGGGCAGCGCAGGAGCTGGCCTCCAAGGCCAAGGTCGAGGCCGGTGGCTCGATCATCAATGAAGTGGACAAGGCTCCCTTCATCGCGGCGATGGGTCCGGTCTACGACAAATATGTGACCGATCCCGCGCTCAAGGACCTGGTCGCCCGCATCCAGGCTACCGAATAGTCAACCCTGCCGGGTCGGTGCCACGGCGCCGGCCCGTACCATTATTGTGACGCGCCTGGTCGCGTTTGCCCGGGAGGCTATCTTGAACGCCTGGCTGCTCTCTGTAAGCCGCGTGCTGGCACGCGTGTCGCTGCTCGTAATGTGGCTGGCCGGCATAGGCCTGGTGGCCATGACCGGCGTGGTCGCCTATCAGGTCTATATGCGCTTTGTGATCAACTCGTCTCCGGCCTGGACCGAGGCGGGCGCCATCATGATCATGAGCTGGTTCATCTTTCTGGGGGCCGCGGTGGGGGTGCGCGAGAAGTTCCACATGGGCTTTGACGTGCTGCTTTATGTGCTGCCCGACAGCGCGCTGCCTTGGTTGCGCGGCATCAGCGACGTCTTCATCTTCATCTTTGCCGCCGGCATGGTGGTCTATGGCTCGGAGCTGGCGATCCGGTTCTGGTCGACACAGATCCCGGTGCTCGGCCTGCCGACGGCCTTCACCTATTTTCCCATCATCGTTTCCGGCGCGCTGATGTGCCTGTTCATCGTCGAGCGCATGGCCCTGCGGCTGGCCGGCGAGCCGGTGGACAGGCCGAACGCGACACCTGAAATTACCGAGGTCTGACAGCTCATGGAATATCTGGTCCTGTTTGGCGTCTTTATCGCGCTCATGCTGGTGGGTACGCCCATTGCCTTCTGCCTTGGCATCTCCAGCTTTGCCACCGTGGTCTATCTGGGCCTGCCGCCGGTGGTGGTGTTCCAGCGGCTCAATTCGGGCGTGTCGCTGTTCACGCTGATGGCCATCCCCTTCTTCATCTTTGCCGGTGACCTGATGATGCGCGGTGGCATAGCCGCCCGCATCATCGCCTTTGCCGGATCGCTGATCGGGCATGTGCGCGGCGGACTGGGGCAGGTCAATATCCTGGCCTCGACGCTGTTTGGCGGCATTTCGGGCTCCGCCGTGGCGGAAGCTGCCGCGGTAGGGGGCATCATGGTGCCGCAGATGAAGGCGCGCGGCTACGGCGCCGACTACGCGGTCAACATCACCGTCGTCTCGTCGATCATCGCGCTTTTGATGCCGCCGTCGCACAACATGATCATCTATTCGATCTCGGGCGGCGGGCGCATCTCGATTGCCGACCTGTTTACCGCAGGGGTCATTCCCGGCCTGCTGCTGGCCGGGGCGCTGATGATCACCGCCTATGTCGTGGCGCGCCGACGCGGCTATCCGACAGAGCCGTTTCCCGGCTTTGCCAAGGCGGGCCAGTATCTGGTGGTGGCAATACCGGGGCTGATGCTGATCGCCATCATTTTCGGCGGGGTGCGCTCGGGCATCTTCACGGCCACCGAAAGTTCGTGCATCGCGGTGATCTATGCGCTGCTGGTGACCCTTGTGGTCTATCGCTCGATGAGCTGGTCGGACTTCGTCCATTCCACGCTCGGCGCGGTCAAGACGACGGCCATGGTGCTGTTCATCATCGGCTCGGCGGCGGCGTTTGGCTGGCTGATGGCCTATCTGAAAATCGCCACCATCATGATCGACTTCATGGGCAGCATCTCCAGCGATCCGCTGGTCATTCTGCTGATGATCAATGTGATCCTGCTGCTGCTGGGCACCTTCATGGATATGGGGCCGCTGATCATCATCACGACGCCGATCTTCCTGCCGGTGGTGAGCTCGTTCGGTGTGGATCCCGTGCATTTCGGCGTGATCATGATCCTCAATCTTGGTATCGGGCTGAACACGCCGCCCTTGGGGCCGGTGCAATTTGTTGCCGCTGCCGTGGGCGAGATATCGATCTGGGAGGCCATGCGCTCGATCTGGCCGTTCTATGGCGCCGGTATCGTGGTACTGGGGCTGGTCACCTATATTCCCGCCCTGTCGCTCTGGCTGCCGGCGCTGTTCCGGGGGAACTGATGAGTCTGAATGACGAGATGGCCGCGCTCGGGCGCAAGCCCAAGCTGGCAGACCTGGTGGTCGGTTCGTTGCGCAAGCGCATCGGCGCGGGCGAATTCGAGGCCGGCAGCAAGCTGCCGACCGAAACCCAGATGACCGCAATCTTCGGGGTCAGCCGCACCGTGGTTCGCGAGGCCATCGCGGCCCTGGCGGCCGACGGGCTGGTGCGCTCACGCCAGGGGGCGGGCGTATTCGTGATGGCCAATGCGGCGAGCGCATTCAGCGCCATCGGCGCGGAGGGCTCCAACAAGATCTCGGTGGCGCTCAATGTGCTCGAAGTGCGCATGGGCATCGAGATCGAATCCGCGGGCCTGGCGGCCATGCGGCGCAGTTCGAGCCAGGACGCGGCCATCCAGGAGGCGTGGAACGAGTTCGAGCGCCATATCAAGGCCGGCACGCCCACCGGCAAATCCGATTTCGCCTTTCATCGCGCCATTGCGGCAGCGACCAACAATCCCTTTTACATCGAGGTTCTCGATGGATTGGGTAGTCGCACCATTCCGTGCGACGTGGCTTCACCCTGGAGCACGGAGAGCGTGCTGACGCTGGAGTACCAGATGGGGCTGCAGCAGGAGCATCTGCGCATTCTCAAGGCCATCTCCGCCCAAGACGCAGACGCTGCACGCGAGGGGATGCGACAGCACCTCTGGCTCAGCCAAGAGCGCTATCGCCAGCGATTGCGCGACCAATAGACAGGAAGCAGGACAGACCATGAGCACCGATTTCGACATCCGTTTCGCGATTGATCCGGTTAGCGCGAGCGCGATGAATACCGAAGAGTTGCGCGAGCACTTCCTGATCAAGAACCTGTTCACTCCCGGCCGGGTGAGCTGGACCTATACCCATTACGACCGGATGGCGGTGGGCGGGGCCATGCCGGGCGCCAGCTCGCTCAAGCTGGAAGGGATCAAGCCGACGGGGACCGAGAATTTCCTCGACCGGCGCGAACTGATCGCGGCCAATATCGGCGGCCCCGGCACCATCACCGTGGATGGCGTGGCGCATGCGGTAGGCAGCAGGGACATGCTCTATGTGGGCATGAGGAACAAGGATGTGAGCTTTGCTTCGAACGAGGCCGGCACCCCGGCCAAGTTCTACCTGCTGAGCGCCCCGGCCCATGCCAGCCACCCCACCAAGCTGATCCGCCAGAGCGATGCCAAGCGGCTCGATCTAGGCAGCCAGGAAACGGCCAATGAGCGCTCGATCTTCCAGTTCGTGAATGCCGGCAGCGTCCAGACCTGCCAGCTGGTGGTGGGGCTGACGAGCTTTGCGCCGGGTTCGGTCTGGAATACCATGCCCGCCCATATCCATGACCGCCGCATGGAAGCCTATCTCTATTTCGAGCTCGATCCGGCAGCGCTTGTCGTCCATCTGATGGGCGAGCCCGATGAAACGCGGCATCTTATCGTGCGCAACGAGCAGGCGGTGATCTCGCCACCGTGGTCGATCCATTCGGGCGCCGGCACCGGCTCCTATACCTTCATCTGGGCCATGGCGGGCGACAATGTCGACTATAAGGATGTCGAGATGGTCGGGATGGACGAACTGCTGTGACCGATCTGTCGGCGTTCAGCCTCGAGGGCAAGACCGTGATGATCACCGGCGCCAATACCGGCATCGGGCAGGGCATTGCGGCCAGTGTGGGCCGGGCCGGCGGGCGGGTTATCGGCGTGGGTCGTTCCGAGATGAGCGAGACGGCGGCGCTGCTGGCCGGAATAGGGGCGCCGTTCGTTGCGCTCGAGACCGATCTGGGCTCGACGCAGGCGGCGCAGGCGATGTTCGAGCAGGCCTGGGAAAAGCACGGACCCATTGACGGCCTGGTCAACAATGCCGGCATCATCAAGCGGGCCGATGCGGTCGATTTCACCGAGGCCGACTGGGATCAGGTGATGGACATCAACCTCAAGTCGATGTTCTTTCTCTGCCAGTCGATGGGGCGCAAGGCGCTTGCGGCAGGTCGCGGGGCAAGAATTGTCAATGTCGCCTCGATGCTGAGCTTTCAGGGCGGCATTCGCGTGGCCAGCTACACGGCGTCCAAAAGTGGCGTGCTGGGGATTACGCGGCTGCTGGCCAATGAATGGGCGGGCAGGGGCATCAACGTCAATTCGATCGCTCCGGGTTATATCGAGACCAACAATACGGAGGCATTGCGGGCCGACCCGGATCGGTCGGCGTCCATTCTGGCGCGCATTCCGGTGGGGCGCTGGGGCGTGCCATCCGATATCGGCGATGCGGCGGTGTTCCTGCTGTCGCGCGCATCCAACTATATGCATGGCGCCGTCATCCCGGTGGATGGCGGCTGGCTGGCGAGGTAAGATTATGAGTGAACAGAATTTTTTCGCACAGGCGAATGCGGGCGAGCGCATCGAACTGGCGCCGGGCAATACGCGGCGGGTGCTGATCCACACGCCCGAGCTGATGCAGGTGGAGTTCGGGTTCGACAAGGGCGCAGTCGGGGCGCTGCACAGCCATCCGCATGTCCAGGTGAGCTATGTGGTCGAGGGCACGTTCGAGGTGACGATCGACGGGGTGACCGAGGTGGTGGGAGCCGGCGGCAGCTTCATCGTGCCATCGGGGCTGGTGCATGGCGTGGTGGCGCTGGAAAAGGGCCGGCTCATCGACGTGTTCACACCCATGCGGCAGGATTTTTTGTAACTGGCGGGGCCACCCTCCCCACAAGGGGGAGGAGAGCGCAGAAGCCGCCGGGCCCGCGCTGGATTAGCCAATATCCGCCAGCATTGCGGCATATGCAGCATCATGCCGGCCGGCCCAGTTGGGTTTGGCGGGATCGGTCAGCACACCCCGGCGCGGCGGGATGAAGCTATGGATGCGCCGCTTGGGCTGCTCGCGCCATTGCAGGTTGAAGGCAGCGTAGCGGGGGAAGAACTCCATCTCGTGGTAGGGCAGGTGATCGTGGACCCACCAGGCCATGGCCTCCCAATCGCCGGTTCGCTCGTAATAGGGCACGAAGCGGTTGACGATGATGCAGGCTGTGGCGCCCATGCGACCTACCGCGTCGCGGCGGTCCCAGATATGGCCGGCATAATTGGTCTCGTTGCGGCCGCAGTTGAGCTTGTTGAGATTGCCGAAGGCGTTGACAGTGCAGGAGCGGAAGGACGAGCGGATGGAGATGCGGCCAAATCGGTCCTGCAGCGGCTCGAGCAGGTTGGTACACAAGGCGGCGCCCGCCGCGATGGCCATGTCGGGGTCGTCGGGAATGTTGGGCAGGGCATGGATGGCGGCGATTTCGGAATAGAGAAAGTCCCGCAGGAAGAAGTTTTCCGACAGGCGGACGCGGCCGAGATTTTCAAGTCCCTTGACGCTTTGAGGATGACGCATGATGAGCTCCGGTTCTGGACGCGGGCATGGTGATCTATAGCCTAGCCCAAAGAACCCGGTTTTGACGGTAAGGACGCAGATGCTCATCGTGATTTTCTACATTGCCGTGACTGTCGAGGCGATGACGGCTGCACTGGCGGCGGGGCGGCGCCGGATGGACTGGTTCGGGGTCTGTGTGCTGGCCTGCGTCACCGCGCTGGGCGGCGGCTCGGCGCGCGATATCATCCTGGGGCACTATCCCCTCAGCTGGGTGGGCAATCCCTGGCTGCTGCTGCTGGCCTGCGGCGCAGCCCTGTTCACCATCGGCATTGCGCGGGTGGTGCACCGGCTGCGCTGGCCGTTCCTGCTGCTCGATGCGCTGGGCCTGGTGGTGTTTTCCATCATTGGCTGCAATGTGGCCATCGAGATGGGGCAGCATCCGGTCATCGTCATCGTGGCGGGCATGCTGACCGGGATCGTAGGCGGCATTCTGCGCGACGTGCTGTGCAACGACATTCCGCTGGTGTTCAGCGGGGAGCTTTATGCCACCGTTTCGGCACTGACCGGGATACTGTATTTCGGCGGGCTGACGCTGGGCTGGCCGCATGACCTGGTGATCGTGGGCGCCATGGTGATCGGCTTCAGCCTGCGGGTGACGGCCATCGTGCTGAAATGGGAAATGCCGCGCTTTGTCTATGACAAGGATCTGCGGTGAAGCACGGCGGACAGCAGCAACGGGCCGTGCGCCGTTGACAAACGAATAGGACTTCTCCGCCACGCCCGGTTGTGGCATGGCACTACCATACAAGAATGCGGAGTAATATCTTGCGACAGACGTGGCGTTGGTTCGGGCCCAAAGACCTGTGCAGCATTGACGACATCACCCAGGTGGGTGCCCAAGGGGTGGTCAGCGCGCTTCACCACGTGCCCAATGGCGCGATCTGGACGCCGGAAGAGATCGCCAAGCGGCATGCCCAGATCGCGACGCGCAAGGATGGCACGGCCTCGGGGCTGAGCTGGGACGTGGTGGAGAGCCTGCCGGTATCTGAAGATATCAAGAAGCAGAAGAACGACTGGCGCGGTCACATCGCGAACTACAAGATCTCCATGCAGAACCTGGCAGACAGCGGCATCGAGGTGATCTGCTACAATTTCATGCCGGTGCTGGACTGGACACGGACCAACCTGACCTGGAGCGTGCCCAATGGTGGCTCCTGCATGCGGTTCGACATCCATGACTTTGCCGCCTTCGATATCCACATTCTGGAGCGTGACGGCGCAGGCGCGGACTACACCAATGCAATTGCCGATGAGGCGGCGCGCCGCGCGGCAGCCCTGGACGAGGCTGGCAAAAAGCAGCTGGCGCGCAATGTCACCATGGGGCTGCCGGGCTCTACCGAATCCATGTCGCTCGATGATGTGCGCGCGCATCTGGCTGAATATGCCGGGATCAGCCGCGAGCGGCTGCAGGCGAACTTTGTCGATTTTCTCCAGGAGATCATCCCGCTGGCCGAGGATCTGGGGCTGCGCTTCTGCTGCCACCCCGACGATCCGCCGTTTGCCCTGCTGGGCCTGCCGCGCGTGATGTCCACCGAGGCCGACTACACCTACATCATGGGGGCGGTGGACAGCCCGGCCAATGGAATGACGCTGTGTTCGGGTTCACTCGGGGCGCGACCCGACAATGACCTGCCGGGCATGATGGAGCGGCTGGGTGACAAGGTGCATTTCCTGCATCTGCGCAATGTCAAACGCGATAATGACGACATCGTCGGATCGTTCTACGAGGCCGAGCACCTGGGTGGCGACACCGACATGGTGGCGCTGATCGCGGCCGTGCTGCGCGAAGAAAGCAAGCGCCGGGCGGCCGGGCGCAAGGACCATTCCATCCCTATGCGGCCCGACCACGGGCAGGACATCCTTGATGATCTGGGGCGGCGCTCGCAGCCAGGCTATCCCACGATCGGCCGGATGAAGGGCCTGGCCGAACTGCGGGGCGTGATGACGGCGCTCGAACACCAGCAGCGCCAGCGCTGAGGCAAGCGCGCCCGCCGGCGCCAGATCGGGCGGTTGGCCGAAACGGATGAGGCCGGGGGCGGAACGCTGCCTGGCTTAATCTTCGAGCAGGTAGCCGCCGGCCCGGGTGGGCAGGATCTGCGTGCCCACCAGCTTGGCGATGCTGGCGCCGCGCCTGACATATTTGCCGGCAAGGCGGGACAGCACAAAGCCATCGGTGCCGGCGACGATGGGGCGCCGGGCCATGAAGGCCTCGGGACCGTCCATGGCGATAAGGTCGGCGATAGGCTGGCCCTTGCTGACGCGTTCGCCCAGTTCGACGCGATAGGCCAGCAGGCCCGGCGCGTCGGTGCGCAGCACTTCGGTCGCCTCGAACGGGGTCGGTCCGGGGGCAGGGGCGGGCCTGATGCCGGGGTCGGCGCTGATCAGCTCCCGGCCGGCAAAAAAGCCGAACAATGCTGCGGCATCGGCCTGTCCGATGGCGTCGAAGCTGTCGGCCCGACCGCGATATTCCAGCGTTGCCGCTTCGACCGCTGCGGGAACGGGGTGGCCCGGATGGGCCTGCTGGGCCTTGCGGAAGAGCGATGGCAGCACTTCGTCAAACGAGCCGCCACCGCTGTCCTGTGCCGTCAGGGTCGCCGCCACGCCCATCCAGTCGGCCAGATCCTGCAGGCCGGGCATCAGTTCGGGCGAGGTGAAGATGTGCTTGAGGCTGTCGTCGTCACAATGCAGGTCGAGCACGATATCGGCAGCGGCCGCAGATCGGAGGACCAGCAGGCGTAGTTGCTGGATCGCCGTGCCGGGCTGCTGGGCGTCGATCCAGGCAGCGGTTGCGGCGCGGATGAGCGCGACATTGGCTTTCGGATCGGGGCCCAGCCTGCCGGCAATGGAAGGGGCGATCAGCGGGTAGAGGTCGGGCCAGCGGCGATTGTAGTTGATGCCGGTTTCAATGTCGTAGCGGCCAATGTGGTGGCGCAGCGCGTAATTGGCCAGGCCCAGCGGATTGACCGAGGGGAAAATGGTGAAATGGACATTGAGCTGGCCGGCGGCGTCGGCGTCGCGCAGCATGGGCAGCAGATGGTGCAGCGCCATGGTGCCGGGCTGCTCGTCGGCGTGGAGTGCTGCCTGGAGGTGAATCCGGGTAGCCGCGTCGGCGGGGCCGGCTGTGTACCAGTTCAGCGTTGTCGACGCGCCCGGTGTATCGCCGGCCAGGTCGGTCCGGTGCAGTTCAAAGGTCATGGCATATTGCTACCGGTCGAGGCTGGCGAGTTTGTCGGCCATGCTCTGGGGTTTGTCGGTGCGGGTGGAAAAGGCCATGGTGCAGAAGACGCGTTCGACGCCCAGCTCGGTCAGGCGCGCGCAGCAGGCTTCCACCAGCGTGGTCACCGCAGCCATTTCGCCCTCGATATTGGTGCCATTGGCGTGCATGACATGGACGAGGCCGGAGGCCTCGATGATGGTGCGGATTTCGCGAACATAGGCGGAGACCGAGGGACCTACGCCCATGGGAACAATGCACAGATCGGCGATGATTTTCATGGGTGTTGCCTATCGCATCCATTTGGGGGCGAAGCGCATGCCGGGGGTGGCCGGCATGTGCCGCATCAGCCGCTTATAGACCAGACCGAACAGAAAGAAGACCACCAGCGACACGGCCAGAAAATACAGCGCAGCCACGGAAAAATGCAGGAAGGCATTGTAGTCGCGCTCGAACAGCTGCTTGGCCGTGATCATGACGTCCTTCTGCAGACCGATTACCGGCAGCGCGAAATAGACGATGGCGGTGGCGTGGAACAGGAACACCACTTCGTTGGTGTAGGCCGGCCAGGCCAGGCGGATCAGATTGGGCCAGATGACCTGGCGGAACTGCTGGCGCCGGCTCATCCCATAGGCCCGGGCCGCCTCGACTTCGCCGCGCGGCACGGCGCGCAGTGCGCCGTAAAAGATTTCGGCGGTGTAGGCCGCGGTATTGAGCACGAGCACCAGCGGGCCAATGAACAGCGGATGCAGCACGAACCAGGACAGGCCCAGCGGCTTCCACAGGCTGAGATTGAATGAAAGCGCCAGCGAATAGATCATGAAGAACTGGATGAACAGCGGCGAGCCACGGAAAGCGTAGATATAGCCGCGGCTGAGGCGCGAGATCAGCGGATTGGCCGAATCCTTGCCCAGGGCGAGAAAGATGGCCAGCACGAAACCCAGCGGCACCGAGGCGACGGCAAAGTAGATGTTGAACAGCACGGCGGGCGCAAACAGGGCGAGCTCTTCGAGAAAACGCGTCATGAGCGGGCCTGGCTGAGAATGCCCCGACCCGCGCGGGTCATGAGGGCGCCAAAGGCTTTTTCGGAGAGCATGGTCACCAGAATATAGAACACGAACAGCACCAGGTAATAGCGCCAGCGCCAGTCGTCATGCACCAGGCCCACCGAGGGCAGATAGTTGGGCGCGCCCAGACGATCGGCCCAGAGCACGATATCGGCGATCTGCAGCAGTGAGAGCAGGGAGGTGGCCTTGACGATCAGCATCCAGACATTGGAAAGGCCCGGCAGGGCATAGACCCACATCTGGCGGATATGGACGCGCCACAGCACCTGGCTGGCCGACATGCCATAGGCCCGTGCGGCTTCGAGCTGGCCCCTGGGCACGGCGCGCATGGCGCCGTGAATGACATTGGTGGCAAAGGCGCCGTAGACCAGCCCCAGGGAAACGGAGGCCAGGATGAGGTATTCGGGCGTGCCCAGGAACCAGTTGGCCTCCTTGCAGGGCGGCCAGGCAGCGGACTGGGCGGCGATCATCTCGGGGCTGCAGATCTGGCTGGCCATGAACCATTCCACGGCCTGTTCGAAGGCCAGCGGAAAGAACAGGAAGAACAGCACGTCGGGCACGCCGCGCACGATGGAGGAGTAAATGGTGCCGATCAGGCGCAGCGGCCACAAGCGCGCGTTCTTGAGCGTGGCGCCGATCAGGCCGAATACGACCGCCAGCGTGCCACCGAAGAGGGCAGCAAAAATGGTGAACTGGAAGCTGGCATACCAGGTCAGGTGCTTGCCATTGGTGAGATAGCTCAGCCAGAAGGTGAGATCATCGCTCATGGTGTCGGGCTGGGGGGCAGGTCGAGGGGCATGTCGTGGCTTTCAGGCGAGCCGGGGCGGGCGAACCCACCCCGGCAAGGCATGCTATTGTGCGAAATACGGGCCGCGACCGTCGAACCACTGCGCGATCAGCTTGTCGACCGTGCCGTCCTGCTTGAGGGCCGTCAGGGCGTCGTTGAGCTTGCCCTTGAGTTCGGGTTCATCCTTGCGGATGCCCGCGCCGATGCCGTCGCCGATCATCACCTCGTCGCCGACAAATTCGAAGGCGCCATTGGCTGCGGCCACGACGGGCTCGAGATAGGTGCCATCGGCGAAGATGATGTCGAGATTGCCGGCACCGAGATCGGCCATGGCCTGATCGGCCGTGCCGAAGGAGACCACGGTGTTGTTGCTGCCCAGGTTCTCCTCGGCATAGGCCGCCTGGATGGTGCCGCCCTGGACGCCGACGCGCTTGCCCTCGAGCGCGGATGGATCAACGCCAGCGCCTGTGGCGGCGATGTAGAGCGAGGGATCGGGCGGGAAATAGTTCTGCGTAAAGTCGATGGACTGCTTGCGCTCGTCGGTGATCGACATGCCGGCCATGATCACATCGTAATTGCCGGCGAGCAGGTTGGGGATGATGGAATCCCAGTCATTGGTGATGACTTCACAGGTGAGGCCGGCCTGGGCACAGATTGCAGCAGCCAGATCAATCTCAAAGCCAGCGGGCTTGCCGCTGTCATCGAGGAAATTGTAGGGGGCGTAAGCGCCTTCCGTCGCGATGCGCACGGTTTCCTGCGCCTGGGCGGTGGTGCCAAGCGCGATGAGCGCCGCGGCGGCCAGAATGAGGGTCTTCATTTGTTACTCCTTGGATAGTTACGCTTGCAGGTGCCCACTGAGCCGGGCGTGTCGTCTATTGGTGGTTGGCGGCATTGAGAAACTGTCTGAGGCGGGCTGATTTGGTGGCGCCGAAGACCTGATCGGGCGGGCCCTCCTCCTCGATGGCGCCTTGATGCAGAAAGATGACCCGGTCGGAGACCGAGCGGGCAAATTCCATGTCGTGGGTGACCAGCACCATGGTGCGGCCCTCATCGGCCAGTACCTTGATGACGCGCAGCACCTCGACCTCGAGCTCGGGATCGAGCGCGGATGTGGGTTCATCAAACAGCATCACGCGGGGATTGATGCAGAGCGCCCGGGCAATCGCGGCGCGCTGCTGCTGGCCGCCCGAGAGCTGGGCGGGATAGGCATCGGCCTTCTCGCCAATGCCGACCTTGGCCAGCATGGCGCGGGCGGCCTGCTCGACTTCCTCGCGGGCGCGATTCTGGACGATCAGCGGGGCTTCCATGACGTTTTGCAGAATGGTCAGATGCGCCCATAGATTGAAGCTCTGGAACACCATGCCCAGTTCGGAGCGAATACGGCGGATCTGGTGTTCGTCGCCGATCCGGCGATCGGGCCCCGTACCGCGCAGCTCGATCTCCTCGCCATCAATGCTGACGGACCCGCTATCGGGAATTTCGAGCATGTTGATGCAGCGCAGCAGGGTGGATTTTCCTGATCCGGACGATCCGATCAGCGATACGACCTCGCCTTCATTGGCGGTGAACGAGATGCCTTTGAGCACCTCGAGCTTGCCGAAGGATTTGTGCAGATCGCGAATTGCCACCACTGGCAGTTTCTTTGCAGCCGTGGACTCAGCCTGCGCCATGCTCACCCGTTTGCCTGCCTGGAGCAGGGCCATTCCTGATTGGTGATTGCCATTTGAGGCCGGCAATCTTGATTGCCATCAACAAAGCAGATGCAGGCCAGATAGCAAGCGCGAATTGGCGGTGGCCCCTGCCGACGCGCTGTTGTATCGGCTCACAGGAAAGAAAAGTGGTGACTGGCTGATGTTTTTCGTGCTCTCGAAGGTGTTCTGGCTGCTGGCCCAACCGATCAGCCTGTGCGCGCTGCTGGGCCTGATCGGTGGCGTGCTGGTGATCTGCCGCCGGATGCGGCTGGGCGTGGCGGTGAGCGGCGCGGGCCTGCTGGTGCTGGTGGTGAGCGCCTTTACCACTGCCGGCTTCATGATGATCGGGCCCCTGGAGAACCGGATCGGGCGACCCGTGGCCATGCCCGAAACCGTCACGACCATCATCATGCTTGGTGGCGCCACCGTTGGCCGCGTCAGCACGGCGCGGGGCACATCCGAGCTCAATGATGCGGGAGACCGCGTGGTGGAGACCTTGTGGCTGGCGCAGCGTTACCCTGCGGCCAAGGTGGTGCTCAGTGGCGGGGCCAGCAGCATGGCCGGCGAGATCGAGTCGGAGGCTGCCATTGTGGCGCGTCTGCTGCAGCGGCTGGGGGTGGCGCCCGAGCGCCTGGTGCTGGAGGGGCAATCGCGCAACACAGCCGAGAATGCCGACCTGACCCGCGACATGCTGGGGGCGATCGACGGGCCGGTCGTGCTGGTGACATCGGCCTTCCACATGCCGCGTTCGGTTGGCCTGTTTGAAAAGGCGGGGCTGACGGTGGTGCCCTGGCCGGTCGATTATCGCAGTGCGGGCAATGAGCAGTTCGGCATCGATACGGTCAATCCCGTGCTCAACCTGACGACGACCAGCGTGGCGCTGCGTGAATGGATCGGGTTGCTGGCTTATGCCGCCACGGGGCGGATCGACAGCATCTGGCCGACGCAGACGCCAGGATGAATGGCACCGGCGTCCGCCGGCAAGGTCAGGTGCGGCGAATGAAGCCCACCACCAGGGAGATGACCAGAAACGCCAGGAAGAGGAAGAACAGGATCTGAGCAATACCAGCCGAAGCGCCGGCGATGCCGCCAAAACCCAGTACGCCCGCGATCAGGGCGATGACCAAAAAGACGAGTGCATAATACAGCATGGGGATATTCCTGTGCATGATTGTGCATCGTCAACGGGTCGCGCGCGGCATGGTTCCTGCCCAAAACAAGAAGGGCCGGAACATCCGGCCCTTCCTTGATCAACTCTTTCAGCCAGCGGCAATCAGGCGGCTGCGCGCGAGCCTTCATCGAAGAAGAGAGCCTGGCTGATGAGCGCCTTGACCATGTCCGGGTTGAACGGCTTGGTGACGAGGAAGGTGGGTTCGGGGCGCTCGCCGGTCAGCAGGCGTTCGGGGAATGCGGTAATGAAAATGACCGGAACCGAGTGGGAGTTGAGGATGTCATTGACCGCATCGATGCCCGAGCTGCCATCGGCGAGCTGGATATCGGCAAGGATCATGCTCGGCCGGGTCTTGGCAAACAGAGTGACCGCTTCCTTGTGGGTACGGGCAATGCAGACCACCTTGTGGCCCAGGCTCTCGACCAGCTGCTCGATATCCATGGCGATCAGCGGCTCATCCTCGATGATCATGATCTCGGTGGCAACCTGACGGGAAATTTCGACCGAGGCCTCGTCGATCAGCGCGGCAAATTCCTGCTCGCTCACATCGAGAATTTCAGCGGCCTGCTGGTGGGTAAATCCTTCAACCGCGACCAGCAGAAAGGCCTGACGCGGGCGCGGGGACAGATTGGCCAGATTATTGGCAGCACGCTGTTCCCAGGCGAAAGTGGAAACCGGCTCTGGGACCTGGACAGCAGAGGTCGAGAACAGAGCGGAGAACAGCTTGTAGAGCGCGATGCGATCATTGCTTGCTTCAGGGAACAGCGAAATGTCGGCGATCAGCGCTTCAAGGGTCGCGGCAACATAAGCGTCGCCGGACGTTTGCGACCCGGTAACCGCGCGGGAAAACCGGCGCAGATAAGGAAGATGCGGCGCGATCCGCATGGACAAAGTCATTAATTATACTCCCAGTGACGCTTA
This sequence comes from uncultured Devosia sp., assembly GCA_963975955.1. Lineage (GTDB taxonomy): Bacteria > Pseudomonadota > Alphaproteobacteria > Rhizobiales > Devosiaceae > Devosia. Next base: position 1,971 of record CAXBKI010000002.1, on the reverse strand, counting down.
AGGCTCGTGGCACACGAATTTACATAACGACCTTGCAGATTTAAAGTTCCTGCATGGCGGAACTTTTTTGAGTATGGCGCATTAAAGCAATCCAGCGGCTATGATTTATTCGAACTGACGGTTTCGATGGGCATGACAAAGGACAACTCTTTGACTCAGCAACGAATGCGTACGCAGGCAGCGCGAGCAGATGACGGGCTGGGTCCGAACACGGATATTGGCACGCGTTTGCGCGCCCTTTATGGCGCGGTGCAGGACGAAGGCGTTCCTGACCAATTGCTTGACCTGCTTGAAAAGCTCGACAATGCCGAGCAGCAACAGACCTCGTCGTCGGGAAATACACCCCGAGATGGAGAATAACGGCATGACCGCCGAACCGACGACCTTCAAGCGAGAAATGCTGTCGACGCTGCCCAGCCTGCGAGCTTTTGCGGTCTCGCTGACCGGCAAGCACGACAAGGCCGACGATCTGGTGCAGGACACCGTCATGAAAGCCTGGGCCAAGCAGTCCAGCTTTGAAATGGGCACCAATATCAAGGCTTGGCTTTTCACCATTCTGCGCAATGAATTTTACAGCCAGATGCGCAAGCGCGGTCGTGAGGTGCAGGATACCGATGGTGCCTTTACCGAACGGCTGTCGGTTCATCCCGCCCAATATGGCTCGATGGACATGCAGGATTTCAAGAAGGCGCTGGACCAGTTGCCCGATGATCAGCGCGAAGCGGTGATTCTGATCGGCGCCTCCGGCTTCTCCTATGAAGAAGCGGCCGACATTTGCGATTGTGCCGTGGGTACGATGAAAAGCCGGGTGAGCCGGGCTCGTACGCGGTTGCAGGAAATCCTGCAGATCGTGGGGGAATCCGACTATGGTCCGGATGCGCTGTCCGCCCAGGTCACGACCCATAACCATTCGTTCTAGATGACTGATCCAGCGCCTGCGTGACGGCGCCGTGGAATGCATCCTCGACCATCGGCTTGACGACAACAGGGGCGCCGGGAAATGCCGGGTGCCCCTGATTCATTGTGCTGTCGGTGGTGACGATGATGAGCGCGATGCCCGATTCCTGCAGTGCGGAGAGCAGGGACAGCGCCGGGTCCTGATCGCGGCCGATTTCGACAATTGCGAGATCGACCCCCGACCAGCGCTGCCTGTGCTCATGGGCTTCCTGGGGTGAGCGGGCAAAGATCATCGGGCCCGCCATGAGCGTTTCCAGCATGCGCTGGATATCAAGAGCGATAAGAAATTCCGCCTCAACGATGAGGACAGTCTGGCCATTGAGCATGTCGGGGTCCACCATCTAGACCCGAGTGATGATCGTGAAAGGACAAGACGTCATTTAAATTTGACATGTCCCGGAACGAGTTGGCGGTTGTCGCGTTCAGGCTTTCATATCCTTTTCCTAGCGTCCGGGTGCCGAGTGAGCTTCGTAATTCCGACCTCAGGACGCCGGGTACCCTGTGAACAGTGCCCATTGCGCGCCTTGCCGGGATTTCGGGCATTCGAGCCGCCCGAACTGAGATTCGTTTCCAGTTTCAAGACCGGCGAACTGGTTGCCGAGACGGGCGCCACCCTGCTGTCGGAGGGATCGCACAGCTCCCATCTCTACACTTTGCTGTCAGGCTGGGCCTTCCGCTACAAGCTGTTGTCCGATGGCCGGCGACAGATCCTCAATTATATCCTGCCCGGTGATCTGGTGGGGCTGCAGGGCTCAATCATCGGGGAAATGGACCACTCCATCGAGGCGCTTTCGACCCTGGTGCTGTGCGTGTTCCAGCGGGACCGGCTCAACGAGCTGTTCCAGAACCATCCGGGGCTGGGCTATGACATAACATGGCTGGCGGCGCGCGAAGAACGCATGCTTGACGACCATCTGCTCAGCCTGGGACGGCGCACAGCCATGGAGCGCGCCGCCTATCTCTTGGCGTTCCTGCACCAGCGCGCCATGTCGGTGGGCATAGCGCCGTACCGCA
>CAXBKI010000001.1:0-26405 GCA_963975955.1 uncultured Devosia sp. | reverse complement strand
CTCACCAATTACGGCGCCCTGTTTCTGGGGCCGCGCACCAATGTCGCCTATGGCGACAAGGTCATTGGCACCAATCATACCCTCCCCACGATGAAGGCTGCACGCTATACGGGTGGTCTGTGGGTGGGGAAATTCATGAAGACCTGTACGTGGCAGACCGTCACCAGCGACGAGGCTTCGGCGATGATCGGCGAATATGGCTCACGCCTGAGCATGCTCGAAGGCTTTGTCGGCCACGCCGAGCAGGCCAATATTCGCGTTCGCCGCTATGGTGGCCGCAATGTACCCTATGGCACAGGCGCGACTCCGCGCGTGGAGGCGGCCGAATAACATGACTTTGCCGCGCACCCCCAGTTTCCGCCTTGATGGGCGACGTGCCCTGATTACCGGGGGTACGCGCGGCATTGGCCTGGGCGCGGCGGTGGCGCTGGCGGAGGCGGGCGCTGCGGTCACCATTGCCGCGCGCACCGCGGCCGATGTCGAAGCGGTCGTCAATGAGATGGCGCGTGCAGGTTTGGGCGCCGAGGGTGTCGCCCTCGATATTACCGATGTTGACGCCGCCAGGGCCTTCATCGACGAGGTCGATCCCTTCCAGATCCTTGTCAACTCGGCCGGTACCGCCCGACATTCGGGCTTTGCCGGCATCACGCCCGAAAACTATCAGGCGGTGATGGATCTCAACCTGTCGGCAACGCTGTTCGTCTCGCAGGCGGTCGTTGCCAAACTGATCGCAGCTAGGCTTGCCGGCTCGATCATCCATGTTTCCTCGCAGATGGGTCACGTCGGCGGGCCCGACCGCGCGCTTTACGCCGCCAGCAAATTTGCTGTTGAAGGCCTGAGCAAGGCCATGGCCATCGAACTGGGTGCACACAATATCCGGGTCAATACAATCTGCCCGACCTTCATCGAGACCGAAATGACGGCAAAAAGCCTGAGCGATCCGTCGTTCCGCAGCGGGGTGCTGTCCAAGATCAAACTGGGTCGCCTCGGCCGCATCGAAGACATTATGGGCCCGATCGTCTTTCTGGCATCCGATGCCGCGGCCCTTGTCACGGGTGCTTCTTTAATGGTGGATGGCGGATGGACAGCGGAATAAAGAAGCCGGGCGTCACCTCCTCGCGCGTCGCCGAACATGCCGGCGTCTCGCAATCGGCGGTCTCGCGCACGTTTACACCCGGGGCGTCGATTTCGTCCAAGACGCGGCAAAAGGTGCTGGCTTCGGCCAAGGAGCTGGGCTACCGGCCCAACGCCATCGCCCGCTCGCTGATCACCAGCCGCTCGCGCATCATTGCCGTGGTGATGGCCTATCTGGAAAACCTCTTCTATCCCGACGTGCTCGAAGAGCTGGGCCGGGCGCTGGCTGCCGAGAACTACCACCTGCTGCTGTTCACCGGCTTCATGGATCGCGACAGCGATCCGGTGTTCGACCAGCTCATGCAGTATCGCGTCGATGGCATCATCCTGGCGTCGACCTCACTGTCCTCCAAATTGTCGGAGGAATGCGCCACCGCCGGCATCCCGGTCGTGCTATTCAACCGGACAACCGAACGCGACGCGGTGTCGAGTGTCACTACGCGCAACAGGGAAGGGGGCAAGCGGATTGCCGACTTCCTGGTGGCCGGTGGCCACAAGAGCTTTGGCTATATCGCGGGGCTCGAGAATTCCTCGACCAATCGCGACCGCTTTCAGGGCTACGCCGAGGGTCTGGCGGCCAATGGCATTACTAATATCGCGGTTGAAACCGGCAATTACTCGCGTCCCGATGCGGAGGCTGCCGCCCGCAAGATGCTGTCACGCCCCGATCGCCCCGAAGCGATCTTTGTCGCCAATGACCATATGGCCGTCGCCGTGATGGATGTCGCGCGCCACGAGTTCGGCATCCAGATCCCGCAGGAGCTGTCCATTGTCGGTTACGACGATGTCGGCCCGGCACGCTGGACTTCCTATGGCATCACCACGATGAGCCAGCCGCTCAAGCGGATGGTGGAATCCACGGTGGACATCCTCATGGACCAGATCACCAGCGGCGAGATCGAGGCCGAGCATCGCATCCTCAATGGCGAGTTGATCGTGCGGACATCGGCGCGGCTCCCGCCGAGCGGCATTATCGAGCGTGATGGCCAGCAGATCTACCGGCCCAGGGAGGCATGATGACCGCCCCCCCCCCCTGCTCGGTCGGGCAACGACAAGCTCCACAGCGCGCCCAGCGCGCGCTGTGCATACGAATGCAACTATTAATGCTCTTTATCCCCGCTTTGCGCGTGAAAGGAAAATATCATGACCAAGTGGACCCAGACTGAAATGGAAAAGCGCCTCGTGCGCTATGCTGACCTCAAGGGTCTGCGCAATGCGTTCATCGACGCGCGTACCCCCGGGTCCGACCGCAAGGAGAATTTCACCATTATCGGCCCCGGCGTCTCCGAGAACCCGGCGCAGGTGGTGCACATTCCCGAGGCGCATGGATTCAATTTCGGCGCCGCCCGCCAGCCTTTCGGCTGCACCAATTCCCAGCATAGCCACCTGACGGCGGAGACCTTCCTGGTCCACACCGGCAAGTGGCGCTTTGTCTTTGGCGCCGACAAGGACGAGGGCTATCTCGACGTCGAGCCGGGCGACGTTGCCACCGTGCCCACGCACATGTTCCGCGGCTTTGAAAAGCGCGATGAGGGCACCGGGTTCCTGGCCGTGGTGCTGGGCCATGACGATCCGGGCAAGGTGGTCTGGGCGCCGTCCGTGTTCAAGATGGCCGAGGATTTCGGGCTCAAACTGCTCAAGGGCGGCAAACTGGTCGATACCACGCTGGGCGAGACAGTGCCCGAGGGCGCCGAGCTGGAACAGCCGCCGACTGCCGAAAAGCTCAAGGAACTGGCAACGCCGCCGATGAGTGAGCTGGCGCAATACTATCTGCCCCATGCCAAGATGGCCGGCAATCCAGGCTCGCCATTGGCCGGGGAGGGCGTGGAAGAAGCCGCGCTGATCGGCGATGTCGACGCCGGCGACGGCTTTGCCGCCGGACCGATTGTGGGCCACTGGCAGCATGGCTTTGCGCTGCGCCGTCTCAAGCTCGAGACGGGCGCCAGTGTGGGGCTGCATAGCCGGGCCGAGCAGGAAGTGATCTTCATGCAGTCGGGTACGCTTGAGGTCAACTGGGCCGATGGCAGCATCATCATGGGTGCCGGCGACACGCTGACGGTGCCAGTTGGTCTGGCGCACGGCTTCCGCAATCCGGCCTCGGCCGACGCGATTGCCTTTGTCATCCGCGGCGCTGCTGCGCCGGCCGCGCCGGTCTGGGACACTGCTCAGGCGGCTGAATAGCCTGCGTAAGGACTACCCGCCCTTCCCGGGATCGACCCCGGGGAGGGCTTTTGCTTTTGAGGAGAAGCCCATGCCGACCATCGATCCAGACATTCTGGCCGCCTTGCGCCAGGCCGATACGCCCACCGTGTGCAATGCGCTCGAACACGTCATGGGTGGTCGGACCGCCGAGGGCTTCACCAAGACGCCCGTCGTCTGCGCCGACCCCACATTGCCGCCGGTGGTAGGCTTTGCCCGCACCGCCAAAATCCGCGCCTCCTCGCCGGCCCAGAAGCAGGCAGCTGAAGTGCGCGCCCTGCGCATGGCCTATTACGAATATGTGGCGGCGGGCGAGGGCCCCAATGTCGTGGTGATCGAGGATACCGATTTTCCCCATGTCATCGGGGGCTTCTGGGGGGAAATGCAGGTTGCCCAGCACAAGGGGCTCGGCATCGCCGGCACGCTGACCAATGGCGTGTTGCGCGATCTGGGCATGCTCGACGAAGGCTACCAGGTAATTGCCGGGGCTGTCGGCCCCAGCCATGCCTTCGTGCATGTCACAGAGCTCGACTGCCCGGTCACTGTCTTTGGGATGACGGTACGCCCCGGCGACCTGGTGCATGCCGACCGCCATGGCGGCGTTGTCATCCCCGCCGAACACATTGCGCGCATGGCCTGGGCGATCGACGTGGTGATGCGCAAGGAAGTCCCGGTGCTCACGGCGGCAAGGGCACCGGGATTTACGGTCGAAAAGCTCAAGGCGGCGTGGCTCGAGGCCGACAAGATCGTCTGAAGTCGTCTGCTCCCCATCGGGGAGAAGGTGGCGCGCAGCGCGGGACGAGGGGGGGTGTAGCCACGGCGACAGTGGCAACTGCCATCACCCCCTCGCCACTCGCTTCGCCGAGCCACCTCTCCCCGATGGGAGAGGAAAGGCCGGCAAACCCGGCCTTCCTACGCTCAGGCCTTAGCCTGCATGCGGTCCAGCCGCAGCTGGGCGGCGCGGCGGTGGCCTTCGAGACCTTCGCTGGCGGACTGGCGGGCAGCCGGTGGGGCGACGGCGGCAACGCCGCGTTCGTCGAGCCACTGATGGGTGGCGATCTTGACATAAGCGCCGACCCAGAGGCCGCCGGTATAGGCGCCGGCGCCCATGGTGGGCAGGGTGTGATTGGTGCCGCTGCATTTGTCGGAATAGACCACGCTGGCCAGTTCGCCGATGAACAGGCTGCCGTAATTGCGCAGCTTTTTGGCAAAGCCCTTGGCGTCAGCGGTATGGACCTGCAGGTGCTCGGCCGCAATAAGATCGGAATAGGCGATCATGGCCGCTTCGCTCTCGCAGACGGTGATCTCGCCGTAATTGATCCAGGCCTCGCGGGCGGTCGTGGCGGTCGAGAGGGTCGCCAGCTGGGCTTCCACCTGCTGCAGGGTGGCCTCGGCAAGAGCACGATCCGTGGTGATCAGGCCTACGCGGGTGCGGATGTCGTGTTCGGCCTGGGCGAGCATGTCGGTGGCGATCATTTCGGCATCGCCGGTTGCGTCCGCAACGATAAAAATCTCTGACGGGCCAGCGAGTTGGTCGATACCGACCGGGCCAAAGACCTGGCGCTTGGCCTCGTTGACGAAGGCATTGCCGGGGCCGACGATCTTGTTGACGGCGGGGACGCTCTCGGTGCCATAGGCCATGGCGGCGATGGCCTGGGCGCCGCCGATGCGGAAGATGCGATCGGCGCCGGAGAGATGGCAGCCGGCGATCATGGCCTTGTGGGCATGGGGCGGCAGGCAGGCGATGCCCTCGTCGACGCCCGCCACCTTGGCGGGCACGATGGTCATGATGGGCGCCGAGAGCAGGGGATAGCGGCCGCCCGGCACATAGCAACCCACGCGCTCAATGGGGATGACGCGGTGTCCCATATGGACGCCGGGCAGGGTCTCGACCTCGAGCGGCAGGATGGTGGCCAGCTGGGCCTGGGCGAATTTGCGAACGTTTTCAATGGCAAATTCGGTGTCGGCCCGGGTCTGGGGATCAAGCTCGGCCAGCGCCTGTTCGCGCTCGGCTCGGCTGACCTCAAAGACTTCAAGCTCGGACCTGTCGAACCTGGCGGAGTATTCCCTGACGGCGGCATCGCCATGCGCGCGGACATTGGCGATGATCTCGCTGACAAGGCTTTCGACGGGGGCGTTGTCGCTGAGCGAAGAACGCTCGGGCGCCTTGACATAGGTGACGCCGGGGAAGGGCGAGGCAGTTTGGCTCATCACATGACTTTCGATCAGATGCAGCATAAGGGGCAAAATGGTGCTCAGAAGGTGCAGCAGGGCAATGACATCTTCGCGGGCAATTAAATCTTGCATACGTATTCAAAATTTGCCAGAGTTTTTTGGCAAAACCGGCCCTGGCGCATCGCCGGGGCGGTTTGCGCAGCGAGCGATGATGAACAAGCCAATTCCCAGGTCGGTCGAGCGGATGGGTGCCGTCGCGGCACCGCTGCCCCTGCTGCTGCTGCCGGGTACGCTATGCGACCAAAGGCTGTTCGCGCCGCTGCTGGAGCATCTGGGCATGACGGGTATCGTCGCCGACATGACCGGCGCCACCACAACCCAGGCGCTTGCGGCGCGCATCCTGCGCGATGCGCCGGCGCGGTTTTGCCTGCTCGGCTTTTCGCTCGGTGGTATCGTGGCGCTGGAGATGGTCGCCCAGGCGCCCGAGCGCATCGCCGCCCTGCTGTCGCCACGGCGCGCGCCGAGGGCATGGATGGCTACATCATCGACTCCTGGGGCAGGCTGGTGGCGCCAGCCAATGCGCAGCGCAACGATCTGCGCGAGACGCTGCTGGCGATGGCGCGCGAGGGCGGCGTCGAGACGCTGGCCAGCCAGTCCGAAGTGGCCATTGCCCGCGCCGACAGCCGGCCGCGCCTTGGGGCCATTGCCGTGCCCACACTGATTGTCGCCGGTGAAGACGAACAGATCTGTCCGCTGGCTGCCCATGAGGAATTGGCAGCCGGTATCGCGGGGGCACAGTATTTTACCATTCCGCAAGCCGGGCACTTCGCCCCGCTTGAAAATCCGGCGGCAGTGGCGCGTCATGTGCGCCAGTGGCTGGCCAGGACCGACACACCCAAAGCCATTCTGGCAGACGATCAAGGAGCGATCATGAGCGACAGCGACACCAACCCCAAGTCCAAGGGCGGTTCTGCCGCGATGCGCCAGGAAGACGTGCTGCAGGTGGAGCGGCGGGACTATCCCGATCTCGCCCCGACCGATCGCCCGCGCAGCCAGTCGCTCGATGGCTTTGACGACATCTATACCGACATCGTCGACTACATCATCCGCTGCACCCACAAGATCTGGGACGAGCGCGATATCGGGCTGATCTACACCCATTACACCCATAACTGCGTGCTCTATGGCACCACCGGCACCATCTACAACCGCGAGGATGTGGTGCGCGACACCATCCAGCGGCTGGTGAGCTTTCCCGAGCGGCGCGGCATGGGCACCCAGGTGATCTGGAACGGCAATGACCAGGACGGCTTCTACACCAGCCACCTGGTGACCGGCTCGGGCCGCCACACCCAATATGGCCATCTCGGCCAGCCGACCGGCAAGCCCTTTGTCAGCCGCACGATCGCCGACTGCATGGTGCATCGCAACAAGATCTACCGCGAATGGGTGGTGGCCGACCAGATGGCGATCATCAAGCAGCTCGGGCTCGACCCAAACCTGTTTGCCATGCGCACGGCCAAGGCCAAGTTCGACGCCGGCATGACCTCGCTCGATATCGGTGAGAACCGGCGCTTCCTCGGCCAGACCCCGCCGGCGGAAACCGCCGACACGAGTCTGGCGCATAACGATATCGAAGCCCAGACCATCGAGATGCTGCACGACGTCTTCGTCAAGCGCATGTTCGGCCGCATCGCCCGCGACTATGCGCCCAATGCGCAGTACCACGGCCCGCTGATGAAGGAGCTCTATGGCGTCGCCGCCATCATTCACCAGCATCTCGGCCTGATCGGCTCGATCCCCGATGCGTCCTACGAAATCCAGCACCTGGCCTCCAACCCCTGCGAAGAGGGGGGCACCAAGGTCGCCGTGCGCTGGATCATGGAGGGCCATCACCTGGGCTATGGCATCCTGGGCGAGCTGGGCGATCCGACCGGCAAGCGCGTGCAGGTGATGGGCATGAGCCACTATCACTGGAAGGACGGCAAGGTCGTCGACGAGTGGACGGTCTATGACGAGCTGAGCCTGCTGGTGCAGGTCAAGCTCGGGCAGCTGGTCGACGGCTCGCTGGAATAAGTCGGCGCCAGGCTTTCAACAGCATCCCCGGCAAGGCCGGGGATGCCGGGCCCGGAAACCAGGCATTCCGATGGCGGCGATGCCGCGACCGCCCGATCGAGGATGCTGGGGAGACCCGCATGGCGCTGACCGGCGTCCCCCAGGCCAGCGCGGCCACGCCGCGTGCCTGCCTGACGCACCAGCCGCGCGATGCGGTGTAGACCGGCGCCGTGCTGTCCCGCTCTCAAATTCTCCAGCTGCAAAGATGCCCTGATCCGGTCCCGCAGGACCGGCAGCACGCATTTGTCCGGGAAGCCGGCCAGGCGCGCGCTTGTTGCCGCAATCCCAGCAGCAGGACACTGCCCTTTGGAGAACATTAACTTGACAATGCAAGTCAGGAAAAAGTAGGCGTAAATATGATGACGTTGGTCATATTATCTTGCCGTGCAGTTCAGGGAGAATACGCATGTCCTACCGTTTCCGAGGCAGCAGCAAGTGGCTGCTGGGCGCCAGTCTGGCCATCACCTGTGCCGGCGCCGCCCTTGCCCAAGAAATCGTGATTACGGACCACGAGAACCGGCAAGTCGAGCTGGATGCGCCGGCATCGCGCATCGTCACCATCCCCATGCCGATGGCCTCCGGCGTCATTGCCCTGAGCGGCGACGCCGACCGGCTGGTCGGACTCAATCCGCTGTCGCTGACCGCCATAAGAGAAGGCATTCTGGGCAAGATTTTTCCCGAAGCCGCCCATATTTCCGACGCGGTGACCGGCACCGACTTCGTGCCCAATGTGGAGGCTCTGGCTGCCGTACGGCCGGATCTGGTGGTGCAGTGGGGCGGCCGCGGCCCGGAAATCGTCGATCCGATCGTCAATGCCGGCCTCACCACAATGCTGATCAAATATGGCACCGAGGAGCTGACGCGGCAGTACATGACCATGGTCGCCACGGCCATCGGCAAGCCAGAGCGCATTACCGAGCTGGTGGACTGGCGCGACAGCGTTCAGCACGATATCGAGGCCAAGGTGGCCGGCCTTGCCGAGGAAGAGCGGCCAAGCGTGCTCTATCTGGGGCGTTCGCTCTCCGACATCACCGCCGCGGGCGACAAGGGCAGCTACAATTCCTGGTATATCGCCCTGACCGGCGGTCGCAATGCCGCCGCCGAACTCGATGGCAATAGCTCGATCAATCGCGAACAGATCGCGCAGTGGGACCCGGAAGTGATCCTGCTCAACAGCTTCGAACCCAATCTGGACGTCAACTGGGTTTATGACGATCCCATCCTGTCGATGACCAAGGCGGCCCAGCAGCATCGCGTCTACAAGATGCCGCTGGGTGGCTATCGCTGGGATCCGCCGAACCAGGAGTCGCCACTGACCTGGATGTGGCTGGCCGAGCTGTTGCACCCCGACCTGTTCGACTACGACCTGCGGGCAGAGATGAGCAAGGCCTATGAAACGCTCTACAATTACCAGCTGACCGACGCCGATATCGACGGCATCCTCTGGGTGGCCCAGCAGGGCGACAGTTCCGGCTACGACCAGTTCGCGGCCCACTAGACCGTGTCCACCCTGGTTGCCGAAGGGGGGGCCATTGCCCCCCGCTGGTCGCGCACAGCCCTGAGCTTTGCGATCTTTGGCGTGGCATTGCTTGCCGCCGTCATGGTCAGCCTGTGCGTTGGCCGCTACTCGGTCAATGCCGGGCGGGCGCTCGAAATCCTCAGTCAGGCCATGCTGCATCCGGGGCGGGCGATCGACACGATGGACGAGCGCATCGTGCTGCTGGTGCGCGCCCCCAGGGTGGTCATCGCCGCCATGGCCGGGGCCGCTTTGGCGACCGCCGGCGTGGCGCTGCAGGGTGTGTTTCGCAATCCGCTGGTATCTCCCGAGGTGCTGGGCATTTCCCAGGGCGCGGCCTTTGGCGGCGCGCTGGCCATCACCATGGGTATCTGGGGCGTGCCGTTGCTCGGCATCGTGTTCATCGGCGGCTTTTCGGCATTGGTGATGGTGGGCCTGTTGGCGCGCATCAACGGGCGCACCGAGATCATTACCGTCATCCTTTCGGGCATGGTGGTCGGCTCGCTGTTTTCAGCCTGCGTCTCGCTGCTGCAGTTCATCGCCGACCCCAACAGCTCGCTGCCTGCCATCGTCTACTGGCTGATGGGCTCGTTCGCCACCGCCACCTGGGATCGCGTGCTGGTCTCGGCGCCCGGCCTGCTGATCGGCATCGGCCTGCTCTGGGCGCTGCGGTTCCGGCTCAACGTGCTCTCGCTCGACGACAGTGAGGCCCGCAGCCTGGGGGCTCATCCCGACCGCGAGCGCTGGCTGGTGTTCGTGCTGGTGGCGCTGATCGTGGGCTGCCAGGTTGCCGTTTCGGGCATTGTGGGGTGGGTGGGGCTTGTCATCCCCCATGCGGCGCGCCTGATCGTGGGCCATGACCATCGCCGCCTCCTGCCCGCGACGGTGCTGATGGGCGCCGCCTTCATGGTGACCGTCGATACGCTGGCGCGCACCGTCACGGCCGCGGAAATCCCGCTGGGCGTTTTGACTGCCATCATCGGCGCGCCGGCCTTTGGCCTGCTGCTGCGCCGCCATTTCAAAGACAGGGAAGTCCCATGATCGGTTTGACCGACGCCGTCGTCCGCTTCGGCAATCGCACCGTCATCGACCGGCTGAGCTTTTCCGTCGAGCGCGGCAGGAGCCTGGCCGTCCTTGGCCCCAATGGCCGCGGCAAGACCACGGCGCTGCGCGCGATGCTGGGCTTCCAGCCGCTTTCTGCGGGCAGGCGCACCGCGCCAGACATCGTCGGCTACGTGCCGCAATATGCCTCGAGCAATCAGAGCTACGCTGTTCTGGACGCGGTGGTAATGGGGCGGGCGGCGGGGCTTGGCCTGTTCGGCCAGCCAAGTGCGCAGGACATCGCCATGGCCAGGGCTGCGCTTGAGCAGGTTGATGCCCTGCGCTTTGCCGGCGAACGTTTTGACCGGCTTTCGGGCGGCGAGCGGCAACTGGTGCTGCTGGCGCGGGCGCTGGCAACGGGCTCGAAAGTGCTGGTGCTCGATGAGCCCGGCTCGGCGCTCGATCTCAACAATCAGGCGCGCCTGTTGCGGCCGCTGTCGGACCTGCGTGCGCCCCGTGACCGGTCGATCGTCTTTACGACGCATGACCCGAACCACGCGCTGGCCGCGGCCGATGACGCGCTGCTGATGCTGCCCGATGGACCGGCGCTGTTCGGCCCGGTCGCCGAAACCATCGTGCCAGAACTGCTTGAGCGCCTCTATGGCGTGCCGATGCGTGTGGTGAGCCTGACAGGCGAGGACGGCAGCAGCCAGCAGGCCGTGCTGCCGGCCTTTGCCGGGCGGCGCGCGGCATGAGCGTGCTGCTGATCCACTCCCATTTCGGTGAGGTCGCGCCGGTCTATGCGACGGCCGCGCGTGAGGGGCAGCTCACCATCGTGCGGGAACGCGATCTGCGCGCCGATGATCTGGCCAGGGCCGGCGGCCTGATCACGACAACCCATCTCGACCAGATCGGCTTGCTCGATCATGCCGATGCCCTGCAGGAGATGCTGAACAGCGGCGGCCGCTGGTTCTTCAACGGGCACATGATGCGCCGTTTCGTGCCCGGGCTGGATCTCTATGTGCCGCTCAAGGCGCCCAGGCGCGCCGACTATGCGCTGACGCGGCTTTACGAGCATCCGCTGTTTGCCGGCATCGAGCAGCGCCAGCTCGAGGAGAACAGGGGCGTCGCCGGTTTCTATGGGCGCGGCCACAACCCGCTGCCGGTCGGGGGCCAGCCGGTCAATGGCATCGGCCCGGCCATGTTGCCGGTAGACTGGGTCTGGGCCCGGCCGCAGGGCGGCGTGATTTTTTCCCATGCCGGCAATGATCTCAGCGGCATGATCGGCGATCACGGCCAGGGGGCGCTGCTGGGCAGAAGGATCATCGACTGGTGCCGGGGAGAGCTGGCGGCATGAGCATTCTGGCAATTCATCCCGGCGCCTATTACCACATCGAAAGTTTTGAAAGCCCGCGCTATGCCGGCTTTTTCGACCGGCTGGTCCGCCCCGAGGCGCTCGACAGCGTTCGCCTTGAAGAGCATGCGGTTGTGTTGATCCCCTGCCGCACGCCGGCCGACCGCATGGCGCCGCATGCCGCGCGCCTGCGGGCCTATCTCGACGCTGGCGGAACCATTGTGGCCACGGGGGAAAGCCAGTCCCAGCTGTTCCTGCCCGGGATCGATTTCACCCCGCAACCGACCAATTTCTGGTGGTGGCTGACCCCTGGAGCCGACCTTGGGGTGCGTATCGCCGCGCCTGGGCATTCCCTGTTCACCCGCCTGTCCCAGCGCGACATCAGCTGGCATCTGCATGGCTGGTTCACCCCGCCGCCGGGCGCCGAGATCCTCGCCGTCAATGAGGCCGGACAGGCGATCCTCTATATCGACGCTGTCACCACCGCAGGGCGCATGGTGGTGACCAGCCTTGATCCGTTTTTCCATCACGGCAGCCATTTCATGCCTGCCACCACGCGGTTTCTGGATGGCTTTCTGCCCTGGATCCGGGACGAACTCGACAGCAAGGACGACAAATGACCACCACCGAAAAGCTGCATGTCCGCGAAAACGGGCAGGACCTGTCATATGGTTTCGACGACTTGATGCATTTCCATGGCTTCGGTTTCCCCGGCGGGGTCGCCCATGCGTTCAAGGTCATGCAGCGCGGCCTGCCGCTGCTTGCCGACGGGGTGCCGCCGGAACGGCGCGAGATCGATGTCCGGACGGCCTTTCGTGGCCCCGGTGCCCGCGACGCCTTTGAAATGGTGGCGCGCGCGCTGACCGAGGATCGCTATTGCGTCGACGCGGCACTGGAACGCCCCGAACGCGGCGACACGCTGATGCGCTACGTCTTCGTGCTCAGCTATCGCGGCAAGACAGTGCGGCTGCAGCTGCGTGAGGGCCTGGTCCGTGACGAGTTCATTGCCCTGGGTCGCAAGGAAAACCGCACGGACGCCGACAATGCCCGACTGACCTATCTCAAGCAGGAGATGGCCGAACGGCTGCTCGCCACACCGGCTGACGCGGTTTACGACGTCGATTGACGCGGTTGCGCGCGAACCGGTTGATGAATTCAGCCAGAACGCCCCGGACGCCTGGCTGAATTGCGGGTTTGACGGCGATCAGCTCCTGACGATCAGGTGATCGCTCTTGAGCCACAGGGGTGGCATAGACCGGCGCGGACCAGTTTGCTGATGCGCGACCCGTCCTCATTGTCCCAGATCAGCTGGACGCCGGTGACGCGTCCGGGCAGGGGGGCGGGATCCGTTTCAGGGGGGCTCGGTGGACAGGCGGTAGCCTACGCCGGTTTCGTTCTCGATCAGTCGCGGTTCGGTGGTGTCGGCGAGCTTGGCGCGGAGCTGGGCGACGAGCACGCGCAGATACTGGGTGTCATGGGCATGGGCAGGTCCCCAAAGCTGCTGCAGCGCCTGGCCATGGGTGACGACGCGGCCCGCGTGATCGGCGAGGAGCACCAAAAGGTCATATTCCTTGGGGGTAAGGTGGACCGGGGCGCCATCGGCGCGGACCAGCCGGCGGTCGCGGTCCAGCTCGACCCTGCCCAGTTGCTGGGACCCCTGAGGGACCGCCGGCACGTCGCTGTGGCGCAGCGCGACGCGAACCCGGGCCAGCAGCTCGCCGATGCCAAAGGGCTTTTCGATATAGTCGTTGGCGCCGGCATCGAGGGCGGCGATCTTTTCGATCTCTTGGTCGCGCGCGGAAAGCACGATGATGGGCACCTGGGAAAACGCCCGCACGGCGACGATGACATCCTTGCCATCGCCATCGGGCAGGCCCAGATCGAGCACGATCAGCGCCGGGGACCGGGTGGCGGCCAGGCGTTTGGCCAGGGCGGCCGTATCGGCGGTTTCGACCTCGAAGTCGCAGGCTTCAAGTGCGGGGCGCAGGAAGCGCTGGATCTGCGGCTCGTCATCGACCACCAGGATGCGGGGTTTCATGGCCGCGATCCACCGGCAGCCGGCAGGCGGATGACGAAGCGCGTGCCGCGGCGCCGCACTGCCGGGCTTTCCGCCGTGATGGTGCCGCCCATGGCGGTCAGCAGACCCCGCGCGATAGCCAGCCCCAGGCCGGTGCCGGCCTGGCGCCCGTCGCCCTTGGCGCGGCGATAGAATTTCTCAAAGATCCGCTCCAGATCGGCCTGGGGAATGCCCTTGCCCTGATCGGTTATGCTGATGATCACCGCGTCTCCTTCGGTCCGCGCATAGATGCTGACGGGCTGGCCTGTCGCATATTTGGCGGCATTGTCCACCAGATTGAACAGCACCTGTTCGAGCAGCGCGAAATCGGCGCTGGCGCTGGGAGCCGGATCGGCCAGGCTGACTTCCACGACCAGTTCAGCATGCAGCCGGCGGGCCCGGCTGACCGCAGAGGCAATGGCGTCGCCGACAGCAACGGGCTCACGCCTGGCCTTGAGCATACCGGATTCGATGCGGGTGATTTCAAACAGATTGGCCACGAAGCGGTTGAGACGGCCAGCCTCTTCCTCAATCGAGAGCAGCAGATCGGCCCTTGTCGCGGCCGGCAGGCGCTCACCCAGCTCACGCAGGCTGGTCACCGCCCCGGTAATGCTGGCCAGCGGCGTCCTGAGATCGTGCGAGAGCGAAGACAGCAGCGCGGACTGTACCTTTTCGCCTTCGCGCGCGATCGAGGCCATGTTGTTCTCGCGCGCCAGCTGGGCCCGGTCCAGCGCAATGGCGGACTGTTCGATAATGGCGCTGAGTGTCCGCTGTTCCTCGTCGCTGATGGGGAACTGCCCCGCACTGGGGCGCAGGCCGAGGACGGCAAGCACGCGTTGCCCGGAACGGACGGGGCGGAAGAGATAGGGCACCTGGGGGAGCGTGCCGGTCAGCAGACCGGCCGGCTCGCGCTTGTCCCGCGCCCAGAGCGCGGCGGTCATCGCTGCCGTGTCGAGCTCCTGATCCGGCGGCCAGGCGGCGGCAAGCACCAGATCGTCCGCCGCATCGGCGGCCAGCACGACGGTGGCATAACCCAGCGCGGCGTGGATATGGCTGGCCATGGCGTCGAGCACCTGATCGCGGACAAAGGCGCCGGCCATCTTGCGGGCAAAATCGAGCAGGGTCTGGGCCTGGCGTGTCTGCTGCCGGGCGCGGTCAATGCTGAGGCGCAGGCGCGCCGCCAGCTGCCCGGAAGCCATCGCGACCCCGACAAAGATCACCAGCGAGAGCACTTCCTCAGGCCGGGCAATGGTGAGCCGGCCGGTCGGCGCGATGAAGAAGAAATTATAGGCCAGGAATGACAGGCCCGAGGCGAGCAGCGCCGAAAAGCGCCCGGCGACCACCGCCGACAGCAGCACGCCGGCCAGATAGAGCATGGAGAGGTTCTGCAACGCCACGATGGCCGACAGGCCAAAGCCCAACAGCGTCGTGGCGCCGACGGCGATTATCGGCGTCGCCAGGATCAGCGCCCATTCGGGCAATGTCCGGCGGCGCGGAGCGAGCACGCGTTTGGCGTCCTTGGCCGAAACCACGTGGATGCCGACGTCGCCGGCCTGATGCAGCAGGGCATCGGGCAGGGAACGGCGCCAGAGGGGCCGGCGGCGGCTGCGGCCGATGACGATCTGGGTGATGTTTTCGCGCCGGGCGGCCCGCAGAATGGCCGCGACGAAATCGGTTGCGACCTCCCGTCTGGTCTCGGCGCCGAGGCGTTCGGCCAGTTGCAGCGTGGTTTCGAGCCGGGCGCTGGCATCCGCGTCGGGTGGCAGGCCATGCGGATTGGTGAGCGAGAGCACCAGCCAGCGCGCATTGAGGCCCGACGCCAGCCTGCTGGCCTCGCGCACCACGGTGTCCGATATCTCGTCGGGCCCAACGCAGACCAGCAGGCGCTCGCCCGTTGCCCAGGGGCCCTCAATGGCGCTCTGGCGCAGCAGATCGACCATCTGGTCGTCCACGCGGTCCGCGGCCCGGCGCAATGAAAGCTCGCGCAGGGCGGTGAGGGTCGCGGGGGTAAAGAAGCCGGTGAGCGCCCGGTCGGCATTGTCGGGCAGATAGACCTTGCCGGCTTTGAGCCGCTCGATCAGTTCATCGGGCGGCAGGTCAAC
This sequence comes from uncultured Devosia sp., assembly GCA_963975955.1. Classification (GTDB taxonomy): domain Bacteria; phylum Pseudomonadota; class Alphaproteobacteria; order Rhizobiales; family Devosiaceae; genus Devosia. Next base: position 10,713 of record CAXBKI010000001.1, on the reverse strand, counting down.
CAGCACGATATCGTCGGCACTCTTGAGCACCACGTCGGGCACCGTCTCGCGCACCGGCACGCCGGCAATGCGGGCGACCAGATCGGAGAGGCTTTCCAGGTGCTGGACATTGAGCGCTGTCCAGACATTGATGCCTGCGGCGATGAGCTCGGCGATATCCTGGTAGCGCTTGGGGTGACGGGCGCCGGCCGGGTTGGAATGGGCCAGTTCGTCCACGATCAGCAGCTGCGGGTGGCGATTGAGCGCGCTGTCCAGATCGAAGGCGCCATAGGCGCTTCCGCCGCCCAAGCGCGGCAAGGTTTCGAGGTCGGCCGCGAGGGCTGCCGTTTCGCTCCGGCCATGGGTCTCGACCAGGCCCACCACAACATCGACGCCCTTGGCCTGCAGGGCGCGGGCGCGCTCGAGCATGGCATAGGTCTTGCCCACGCCGGGGGCCATGCCCAGAAATATGGTGAGCTTGCCGCGCCCCTCGCGTGATGCCAGTTGCAGCAGCGCGACGGGGTCGGGTCGAAGCTGTTCGTCGGGGCGATCCATGCTACCTCGCCAGGGGCGCAGATGCGTCCAGCGCCAGATTGAGCGCGAGAACATTGACCCGCGGCTCGCCGAATATACCCAGTATCGGGGCTGCCGTCATCCGGGTGAGCAGGGTTTGCAGATCGGCCTCCGGCATGGCGCGCGCCGCCGCGACGCGGGCCAGCTGCTGGCGCGCATTGGCCGGCGAGATGTCGGGATCCAGACCCGATGCGGAAGTCGTGGCGGCGTCGGCGGCGATGGCTGGGCCCCCCAGATTCACGACGGCGTCGGCCACCCGTTCGACCAGCCTGGCATCGGTGGCGCCATAGTTGGAGCCACTGGACGCGGCGGCGTTATAGGGTTCCGGGCCCGTGGCGGAGGGGCGGGACCAGAAATAGCCGGGCTGGGTAAAGTCCTGGCCGATGAGGGCGGAACCGACAAGGGCGCCGTCACGTTCGATGCGGCTGCCATTGGCCTGGGTGGGAAAGGCCAGCTGGCCGATGCCGGTGATGGCCAGAGGATAGAGCAGGCCGGTGAGCAGCGTGAAGAGGACCGTCATGACGATGGCGGGGCGGATTTGGTTGAGCATGATATTTTCCTATTCAGTGAGATTGCCGCAAGCGGCCCTCTCCCCTCAGGGGAGAGGGGGCTGTTGATCAGATAATCCCCAGCGCCGTAACGGCCATGTCGAGCAGCTTGATGCCGATGAAGGGGGCGACGAGGCCGCCCAGGCCGTAGATGAGCAGGTTGCGCGAAAGCAGGGCCGCCGCGCCGACCGGGCGGTATTTGACGCCGCGCAGCGCCAGCGGGATCAGCGCGACGATGATCAGCGCATTGAAGATCACCGCGGAGAGGATGGCTGACTGCGGCGAGGTCAGCCCCATGACGTTGAGGGCACCCAGCCCGGGATAGGTGGCCACGAACAGCGCCGGGATGATGGCGAAATATTTGGCGACGTCATTGGCGATCGAAAACGTGGTCAGCGCGCCGCGCGTCATCAGGATCTGCTTGCCGATCTCGACGATCTCAATGAGCTTGGTGGGGCTGGAATCGAGATCGACCATATTGCCTGCCTCGCGGGCTGCCTGGGTCCCGGTCTGCATGGCAACCCCGACATCGGCCTGCGCCAGGGCCGGCGCATCATTGGTGCCATCGCCACACATGGCGATCAGGCGACCGCCGACCTGCTCGTTGCGGATATAGGCCAGCTTCTGCTCGGGGGTAGCTTCGGCGAGGAAATCGTCCACGCCGGCTTCAGAGGCAATGGCCGCCGCGGTTATGGGATTGTCGCCGGTGACCATGACGGTCTTGATGCCCATGGCGCGCAGGGCGGCAAAACGCTCCTTGATGCCGGGCTTGACCACATCCTTGAGATGGACCACGCCGAGCAGGCGATCGTCTTCGGCCACGGCCAGCGGCGTGCCACCGGAGCGGGCAATGGCTTCCACCGCCCTGGTGAAATCGGCGCTGGCCTCGGTCCTGTCGAGGCCGACAAAGCGCAGCACCGCGTCAACAGCGCCCTTGCGGATGCGGCGACCGGAGACATCGACACCGGACAGGCGCGTCTGGGCGGAAAAGGCAATATATTCGGGCGCCCCGGTTGTCTCGGGTTCGGAGACGCCATAATCGGCACGCGCCAGGGCGACGATGGAACGCCCCTCGGCGGTTTCATCGGCGAGGCTGGCCAGCAGCACGGCATTGGCCAGTTCGCCTTCGCTGACATCGCCGACGGGGACGAATTCGGACGCCATGCGGTTGCCGAAGGTGATGGTGCCGGTCTTGTCGAGCAGGAGGGTATCGACATCGCCTGCCGCCTCGACCGCCCGGCCCGAGGTGGCGATGACGTTAAAGCCGATCAGCCGGTCCATGCCGGCAATGCCGATGGCCGAGAGCAGGCCGCCAATGGTGGTGGGGATCAGCGTCACCAGCAGTGCGGCGAGCACCGCCACCGACAGGTCGGCGCCGGCATAGAGGGCCAGGCCATAGAGCGTCACGACGGCGATCAGGAACACCAGCGTCAGCCCGGAGAGCAGGATGGAGAGGGCAATCTCATTGGGGGTCTTCTGCCGGCTGGCGCCCTCGATCAGGCCGATCATGCGGTCGACGAAGCTGTCGCCGGGCTTGGCCGTGATGCGGATCCTGAGCCAGTCGGAGATCACCTGCGTGCCGCCGGTCACCGCCGAGCGGTCGCCGCCGGCTTCGCGGATCACCGGGGCCGATTCCCCGGTGATGGCGCTTTCGTTGACGGAGGCGATGCCTTCGATGACCTCGCCATCGCCGGGGATGATGTCATTGGTCTCGACGATGACGATATCGCCCAGCTGCAGGCTCGATGCCGGGATGAGCTGGCTGGCGTGATCGCCAGACTTTTCGGGGAACAGCAGCTTTTTGGCCATCAGGTCGGTCTTGGAGCGGCGCAGGCTTTCGGCCTGGGCCTTGCCGCGGCCTTCGGCAACGGCTTCCGAGAGGCAGGCAAACAGCACGGTGAACCAGAGCCAGAGGGCGATCTGGCCCGAGAACGACGTGCCGGCCCGGCCGGTCAGCCAATCCTGGATGAAGATGGCCGTGACCAGGGCGGCGACGATCTCGGTGACGAAAATCACCGGATTGCCGATCAGCTGGCGCGGGTCGAGCTTGAGGAAGGCGTCGCGCAGGGCCGGCAGCATGATGGCGGGGCTGAAGATGGAGATGGGTTTGGTTGAACTGGACATGGGATAAGGGTCCTAAAAGCTCTGACCGGCAAGCATGGCGAAGTGCTCGACGATGGGTCCAAGAACCAGAGCGGGGAAGAACTGCAGCCCGCCCATGATGAGAATGATGCCGATCAGCAGGCCAACAAAGAGCGGACGATCGGTGGGGAAGGTGCCTGAGGAGCCCGGCAGGCGCGGCTTGGCCGCGAGCGAGCCGGCAATGGCCAGCACCGGCACGATATAGGCGAAGCGCCCGAGCAGCATGGCGATGGCCAGGGTCGTGTTGTACCAGGGCGAATTGCCCGAAAGACCGCCAAAGGCCGAGCCATTATTGCCCGCGGCCGAGCTGTAGGCGTAGAGGATTTCGCTCAGGCCATGCGGGCCGGGCGTGGTGATCGCGGCCACGCCGAAGGGCGCGACGGCCGACACGGCGGTAAAGCCCAGGATCACCAAAGGCAGGATGAGGATGGCCAGCATGGCCAGCTTCATCTCGCGCGCCTCGATCTTCTTGCCGAGGAATTCGGGCGTGCGCCCCACCATCAGCCCGGCCACAAAGACCGCCAGAATGGCAAAGACCAGCATGCCGTAGAGCCCCGAGCCGACGCCGCCGGGCAGCACTTCACCCAGCTGGATCAAAAACATCGGCACCATGCCGCCCAAGGGGGTGAGCGAGGAATGCATGGCGTTGACGCCGCCATCGGACAGGCCAGTGGTGACGGCGGCATAGAGCGCCGTCATGGCCTGGCCGAAGCGGACTTCCTTGCCTTCCATATTGCCCAGGGCCGGATCGACACCCACGGCCTGCAGCAGTGGATTGCCGGCAGTCTCGGCCCAATAGATGGCGCCGGTGCCCACCAGCAGCAGCACGAAGGTCACCGCGATCAGCGCCCAGCCCTGGCGGCGGTTGCCGACCAGCTGGCCAAAGGCATAGACCAGCGCCGTCGAGACAGAGAGCATGGCGATGATGTTGAGGTAGTTGGCGAAGGCGTTGGGATTCTCGAACGGATGGGCCGCATTGACGTTGAAGAAGCCGCCACCATTGGTACCCAATTGCTTGATAGCTTCCTGGCTGGCGACGGGCCCGATGGCGATGGTCTGCTGCGCACCTTCGAGCGTGGTGGCGGCGAAGCTGGGGTCCAGGCTCTGCGGCAGGCCCAATGCGACGAAGGCAAGCGGCAGCAGCACGTAGAGCGTGGCGCGGGTCATATCGACCCAGAAATTGCCGATGGCACCGGCGCTCGAGCGCATGAAGGCGCGGGTGACCGCGACGGCAACGGCGATGCCGGTGGCCGCCGAGAGAAAGTTCTGTACCGTCAGCCCGGCCATCTGGCTGAGATGGCTCATAGTGGTTTCGCCGCCATAGTTCTGCCAGTTGGTGTTGGTGACAAAGCTCACGGCGGTGTTGAAGGCCAGGTCGGGCGCGAGCCCGGCAAAGCCCTGCGGATTGAGCGGCAGAAAGCCCTGCAGGCGCAGGACAGCAAACAGGGCCAGAAAGCCGGCAAGGCTGAAGGCGAGGACGCCGAAGGCGTAGGCTAGCCAGCCTTGCTCCTGATCGGCCCGCAGACCGGCCAGGCGATAAAAGCCCGCTTCGAGCGGACGCAGCACGGGGGAGAGGAATGTCCGCTCCCCGGCAAAGACGTGGGCCATGTAAAGGCCGAGCGGTTTGGCCAGGGCCAGGACTGCGAGCAGCACCAGGGCGATCTGCAGCCATCCGGTAAAGGTCATGAGAATTCTCCGATGCGCTCAGAACCGCTCGGGACGCAGCAGCGTCACGAGCAGGTAAATGGCCAGGGCGAAGGCGATGAGGAAGGCGATGAACAGCATGGCGCGCTCACAACCGGTTCAGCGCAACGGCGTAGGCGGCCAGGGCCGCCAGCATGCCGGCGCCTAAAAGGACGAAGAGAACATCAAGCATGGCAAAATCTCCAAAATGGAGTGCTGTCATGCGCGTTCAGGCCATCAAACTTCCATTCGGAAGGCGGCCGCCCGGCATAAGAATGTCATAAGTTTGGACGCGGGGGAGCGGTGAGCCGGCGCTACAGCAGCGTTGCGGCGCGAGCATTGTCGAGTTGGCTTACAGCATCGCCAGCGCGGCCGGCCGCTTCGACGTTGCCGGCCTCAATGGCTGAAACCAGCTCGGCATGGGCTGCCAGCGAAGCCTGGCAATAGGGGGGTGTGCTCTGGGCGTCGAGCGACTTGAGCGCGAGCGCCAGGGTCAGCTCGACTATGCCGGTCACCGAGCGGAGCAGGGCATTGCCCGAGGCTTCGGCAATGGTGCGGTGGATTTCGAGGGCCGACAGACCGTGCGCCTCAAGGTTGCCATCGGCGAGATCCATCTGGTGCAGCCAGTATTTCATCAACCGCACATGCTCGGCCGTGCGGCGCGTGCTGGCCAGCGCGATGGCGCGGCCTTCGAGCGCACCGCGGACATCGAACAGGCTCTCGAAGAAGCGGCGATCGGGCGCGGCATAGAAGTGCCAGCTCAGCACCTGGGGATCAAAAAAGCTCCAGCGGCTGGTCGGCGTCACCCGCGTACCAACCTTGGGGCGCGCCTCCACCATGCCCTTGGCTTCAAGCGTCTTGAGCGCCTCGCGCAGCACCGTGCGCGAGACCCCGTAGGTTTCCATCATCACCGCATCATTGGCCAGGATCGAGCCGACCGGGAACTGACCGGTGACGATTCCCAGGCCGATCTCGTTGATGACGAAAGTGTGGAAGTTCCGTGCAGCGGGTCGCCCGGACAACGAGCGAATAAGGCTGCCTGCTTCGATCATTCTATGCCTTCTCGGGCGACTTTTCTCCAGGGGTGGAGGCCGCGAATATGATGCGTTGCAGCACGATGAACAGGAACAGCAGCACGCCAATGACGATCTTGGTCCACCAGCTCGACAGCGTACCGTCAAAGATGATGTAAGTCTGCACCAGGCCCAGCAGCATGACGCCGACAAATGTGCCCAGCACGAAACCATATCCGCCGGTCAGCAGCGTGCCGCCGATCACCACCGCGCTGATGGCGTCCAGCTCCACGCCGACCGCAGCCAGCGGATAGCCTGCGGAGGTGTATAGCGAGAACACGATGCCTGCCAAGGCCGCCAGCATGCTCGAGAGCATATAGATCTGCACTGTCGTCTGCGCCACCGGCACGCCCATCAGCGAAGCTGAAACGGCGTTGCCGCCCAGCGCATAGACATAAGAGCCGAACCTGGTGCGGTGCGCCAGCAGGGCGCCCCCCAGAAACACCGCAATCATGACCATGCCGATAAAGCTCAGCCGCCCGCCGCCGGGGAGGCGGATCATCAGGTCGCCCAGCGTGTCGTAGAACTCGTGCCGGATGGGAACGGAATCCTGGGTGATGATCGACGCGCCGCCGCGCGCCAGGAACATGCCCGCCAGCGTCACGATGAAGGGCGGCACCTGCAGATAGTGGATGGTAAAGCCCATCGCCGCGCCGAACAGTCCCGCCACCCCGAGCGCGATGACGAAAGCCACCAGCGGGTGAAAGCCCATCCAGCTCACCAGCACGGCGATCAGCACGCCGGTGAAGCCGATCACCGCGCCCACCGACAGATCGATGCCACCCGAGATGATCACGAAGGTCATGCCGACCGCGGTGATGCCCAAAAAGGCGTTGTCAGTCAGAAAATTACCCAGCACTCGGGTCGAGAGCATATTGGGAAACTGCAATACGCTCATGGCATAGGCGATGACGAAGATAACCGCCGTGGCGGCGAGGGGACGCAGGCTGCGCTTCATTTCGGAACCGCCTTGTTGGGAGTTGCGACACGGCGCGGAAACGGCAGGCGCACGAAGGGCGACTGGATCAGCAGGATCAGGATGATCATCCCGGCCTTGACCACCAGGTTGAACTCCGGCGGAAAGCCCGACACCAGGATGCCGGTGTTCATCGCCTGAATGATCAGCGCGCCCACGACCGCCATGGGGATGGAGAACTTGCCGCCCAGCAGCGACGTGCCGCCGATGACCACAGCCAGGATGGCGTCGAGCTCAAGCCAAAGTCCGGAATTGTTGGCGTCGGCACCGCGAATATCGGCGGCAACCACAATGCCGGCGATGGCCGCGCAGAAACCGGAAAGAGCATAGACCAGCATCAGCAGCATCCTGCTGCGTATGCCCGCCAGCGAGGCGGCGGCGCGGTTGACGCCGATGGCCTGGACGAACAGGCCAATGGCCGTGCGCCTGACCACCAGCGTCACCAGTGCCATCAGGACCACGGCAATTACCGCCGCCATGGGAAGACCCAGGAACGAGCCGGTCCCGATAAAGATCAGCGCGGGATCGTTGAAGGTGACGATGGATCCTTCGGTGATCAGCTGGGCTATGCCGCGTCCCGCCACCATGAGGACCAGCGTCGCCACGATCGGCTGGATATCGAGGATTGCCACAAGAAAGCCGTTCCACAGCCCGCACAGTGTGCCGACCGAGAGCGCCGCCAGAACCGCAATCGGCGTGGGGTAGCCGGCGACCACCATGGTGGCCGCGACCGCGCCGCACACGGCCATTATCGCCCCCACCGACAGGTCGACGCCCTTGGTGGCGATGACGCCGGTCATGCCCACCGCCAGGATCGCCACCGGAGCGCCGCGGTTGAGGACGTCGATGAAACTGCCGAAGAAGCGACCGTCCTGCCAGGTGACATTGAAGAAGCCGGGAAACAGCACCCAGTTCAGCAGCAGCACACCAATCAGGGCGAGGAATTGCGGATTGGCGAGGCGCTCGGGGCGAAGGCGTCTCATGACACTGCCTCGTCAGGATGGTTGGCGATAGCCTGCACGATAACTCCGGGATTGATATTCCTGCCGCGCAATTCGGCGACCATTTCACGATCGCGCATCACCACGATGCGTGAGCTATAGGCAACGACCTCGTCGAGCTCGGACGAGATCACCAGCATGGCCATGCCGTCGTCGCGCAGCCGGTTGATGGTGCGCACGATTTCGGCGTGGGCACCCACGTCGATGCCGCGCGTAGGTTCATCCAGGATCAGGAAGGCCGGATCGGTCGCCAGCCAGCGCGACAGGATCACCTTCTGCTGGTTGCCGCCCGAGAGCAGCTTGACCGGCATGTCGAGCGAGGCCGCGCGGATATCCATCGATTCAGCAAAACGGCCGGCGATCTCGAGCTGCTCGTCGCGGTTGAGCGCGCGGAACCAGCCCAGCTTGCCCTGCAACGCAATGACGATGTTCTCGCGCACCGACAGGTCGCCAAAAATGCCCTCGGCCTTGCGGTCTTCGGGACAAAAGCCGAAACGGTGGCTTATCGCCTCGGTCGTATTGCGGATCGAGCTGAGCGCGCCGCCTACGCGTACGCTGCCCTGATCGGCCGGATCGGCGCCAAACATGATGCGTGCCAGCTCGGTGCGGCCCGAGCCCAACAGCCCCGCCACGCCGATCACTTCGCCCTTGTGAATGGTCAGGTCGAACGGGTGTACCGCTCCCTTGCGGCCATAGCCGCTGAAATCGAGCAGCACCTCGCCATGCGCCGCATCGGGTTCGAGATCGGTGGCGCCATTGAAGGCGATGTCCTTGCCCAGCATCAGCCGTACCACATCGGTGCGGTTGAGGCTGTCGAGCAGCCGGGTTTCCACCAGCTGGCCATTGCGCAGCACCGTCACGCGGTCGGCAATGGCAAATACCTGGTCGAGAAAATGGGTGATGAAGATGATGGCCAGGCCCGAGCGCTTGAGTTCGCCGATAACCTCGAACAGCCGCTCGACCTCGTTGCGATCAAGGCTGGCGGTGGGTTCGTCCAGGATCAGCACCTTGCCCGACAGCGCCACGGCGCGGGCAATGGCCACGATCTGCTGCACGGCGACCGAGTGGCTGCCCAGGTCGCTGCCGGGGTCGAGATCGAGGCCGTAGCGCGTCAGCAAGACGCGCGCATCGGCTTCCATCCTGCGATGATCGACCAGGCCGAAGCGGGTCGGCTGATGGCCCAGATAAAGGTTCTCCGCCACCGAGCGGTTGGGCAGCAGATTGACCTCCTGATAGACGGTGCCAATGCCATGGGTCTGGGCGTGCAGCGGGTTGTCGAGCGCTACCGGCTGGCCATCGACCAGCACGGCGCCGCCATCGGGCTGATAAGCGCCGGTCAGAATCTTGATCAGGGTGGATTTGCCGGCTCCATTCTCGCCGAGCAGGGCATGAACCTCGCCGCCGAGCAGGCCGAAGTCGATGGCGTCGAGCGCCGTGTGGCCACCGAAGATCTTGGTGACGCCGCGTGCTTCGAGCACATATTGGCTGTCGGCCATGGTCGCTATCTCCCCCGTTTCCGGCTACTGCGTTCTCAGTCGTCTCCTCACCCCTTGTGGGGAGGGATCAGGGGTGGGGGTGCTGCGACGCCCACGGCCTGACGACGTCAGAGTTTGCTGACAGCCCAAAACCCCCACCCTCACTCCCTCCCCGCAAGGGGGAGGGAGGCAGATCGGGGCCTACGACCAGCCATTGGTCGCCTATCTCGTTAGTTAGTAGCCCAGACCCTTGCGGGTGTCATACTCGCCCTGCGGATTGTCATCCGGGGTATAGAGCTTGGACTCGGTGATGATGAACTTCTCGGGCATGGTGCCATCGGCAAGATAGGCCGAGAGCGCGTCGAATGCCGGGCCGGCCATGTTGGGCGTCAGCTCGACCGTGGCATTGGCTTCGCCGGCCACCATGGCGGCGAAGATATCCGGCACGGCGTCGATGGAGACCACCTTGATGTCGGTGCCGGGCTTGAGGCCGGCATCCTTGATCGCCTGGATGGCGCCAACGGCCATGTCGTCATTATGGGCATAGACCGCACAGATGTCGGCGCCGCCATTCTCGGCCTTGATGAAGCCTTCCATGACTTCCTTGCCCTTGGAGCGGGTGAAGTCGCCGGTCTGGCTGCGGGCGATGGTGATGTTGTCGTGGCCGGCGATGGCTTCCTCGAAGCCCTGCTTGCGGTTGATGGCGGGGGTCGACCCCACGGTGCCCTGCAGCTCGACGACCTTGCAGTCGTCGTCGCCCACGGCGCCCACCAGCCATTCGCCGGCAACCCGGCCTTCCTTGACCTGATCCGAGGCAACCGAGGTCAGGTAGAGATCTTCTGGTGCATCCACGCCACGGTCGAGCAGGATCACCGGAATTTCGGCTTCCTTGGCTTCGGTCAGCACATCGTCCCAGCCGGTGGCGACGACGGGGGCGACCATGATGGCGTCAACGCCCTGGGCGATGAAGCCGCGGATGGCCTTGATCTGGTTTTCCTGCTTCTGCTGCGCATCGGCAAACTTGAGGTCGACGCCGCGCTCCTCGGCCTGCTGCCTGGTGACCGAGGTCTCGGCAGCGCGCCAGCCGGACTCAGAGCCGATCTGGCTGAAGCCCACGGTCAGGGACTGTGCGGAAACGCCGGATGCGAGACATGCGGAAAATGCGACGGTAAACGCCGCGAGTGCCTTTTTCATCTTAAATCCTCCCAGAAGATGATGGCCTATGACCTCCACACATTTCCATATTGTCATACTTTTGCAAGG